>JBPYEE010000056.1:0-30365 GCA_051985095.1 Vicinamibacterales bacterium
GCCGGACACGACGGTTTCGCCCAGTCCGAGCGCGACCGCCGCGATGCCGTCGTCCGACGTCGCCGGCGGCAGAGGGTAGTAGTTGTACGAGCGCGCGACGCCCGCAAAATCAGGGTAAAACCGCGCGCCGTGCGCCACACCGACCAGCCGCTGCAGCACGACGGCCATTTTTTCTTCCTCGAGCCGGTACGGTCCGCCCGCCAAGTAGCTCTTGGCCGCCTGGCGGAACGTCGACGCGAACACACGTTTGATCGCGGTGAGCAACTGCCGCAGCCGCACGTCCAGGCGCGGATGATCGTTGGGCAGCATGAACGTGTCGTAGATCCCGGCAAACGGCTGATACTGTGAATCCTCGAGCAGACTCGACGAACGCACCGCGATTGGATAGTGCGCGGCCTGCAGGAACGCCGTCAGATCAGCGGCGATGCGATCGGACAGCTCCGCTTTGACGAATCGCCGCTCGATTTCCGACTCCTCGGTGGCATCGAGTGCGAAGGACTTCAGGCCGTTCTGCTCGAGGAATTCGTCGAACACATCGGTGCCGACGATGACCGACGCCGGGACGCCCACCGTGACGGTCGCGAAGCGATCGGCCAGGCCGGCGTCGGCGAGGAGCACATCGGTGAAGGCCAGCCCCCGGGCTTTGCCGCCGAGCGCGCCACCACCGATGCGGCTCAGGGTGGTCTCGGGGCGAAAAGTGGCGGCATCGAAGTCGACAACGACGCCCCGGCGCGATTGGGCACGATAGGTGCGCACGGCGCGCAGGATTTCGCGGCGGAGGTGATCGACCGTCGGGAAATCGGAAACCTTGCGCGGCCTGAGCTCATGCGCCAGCGCGAATTCGGTTCGCGCCTTGAACCACCGTGAGAAGTGATTGCGCTCGGCGTGGTACGCCACGCTGTCGACCGGCAGCGTCGCCAGCTTCTCTTCGAGCTCGGTCAGGTCCGCCGCCCTCCCGACCTCGCGGCCGCTCGGCACGCGGAACACGAAGTCGCCGAACGCCAGGTCCTCGACCATGAAGCGCCGCAGCTGCTCCAACAAGGTCGGCGAGCGTTTCAGCATGAAGGAGGCTCCAATCGACCGCGCAACCGCCTGCTTCTCCGCGCGATTCGACTGCAGCATCACCGGCACGTCGGGCTGGCGCTCGCGCACGCGGCGGGCGAAATCGAGCCCGGCGTCGGCCGCGATAGCGCCGCCGCGCGGGAACTCGATGTCGGAAATGACGCCGAGGACGTTGTCCGCATACCGGTCGAACGCGGCCCACGCCTCCTCGTACGACGTGCAGAGCAGGATCTTGGGCTGCGCCTGCAGCCGCATCAGCCGGTGGGAGAGATTCACGCCTTCGGGCAGCAGGCGGTGCGCATGGTGCATGAGCTCGGCGTACATCATCGGGAGAAAGGACGAATAAAAGCGAACGTTGTCCTCGATCACCAGAATCGCCTGCACTCCGAGCTCGCCCGTGTCATGCGCCACATTGCGGCGGTCCTCGATGTACTTCACGATCGCCGGCACGAGCCGCACGTCTCCCTGCCAGAGGAAGACGGCTTCGATCGGTGCGCCGGCGGCGCCGGGGCGGGCGATTTGCCCCGCCTCGCGCATGTCGTAGGCCAGGGCGACGACGGGCGTCGCCACGCCGGCGCCGCGCAATCGCGCCGCCAGGGCGACCGCTGACAGGTCGCCCAGATAGGTCGAGGCGATGATCAGGTTGTATCGTGACTGGTCGCGCGCCAGGGCGATTGCCTGATTGCCATCGGACACGTGCGTGACCCCGGGAGTGGATCGGACGTTGAGGTCCAAGAACTCACGAAGGATGACCTCGTGCAACTCGCCATCCTCGGCCAGGATGAATGCGTCGTACACACTCGAAACGAGCAGGATGTTGTGGACTCGGAACTGGGAGAGGTCGGAGTACCGGAGCATTCAGGTCCGGCTGTCGTCACACCAGGCCCTGATCCATCATGGCGTCGGCCACTTTCAGGAACCCGGCAATGTTGGCGCCGTTGACGTAATTCCCCGGGGTGCCGAAGGCATCGGCCGTATCCCGACAGTTGCGGTGGATTTCCTTCATGATCCGGCGCAGACGCTCGTCCACCTCGTCGCGCGTCCACGAGATCCGCATGCCGTTCTGCGACATCTCGAGCCCCGAGACGGCCACACCGCCGGCGTTTGACGCCTTGCCGGGCGCGTACAGGATCTGCGCGTCGAGAAACTGACGGACGCCGTCGAGCACCGTCGGCATATTGGCGCCTTCGGAGACGCAATAAACGCCGTTGCGCAACAGCGTCGCGGCGTCGGCTGAGGTGATTTCGTTTTGCGTCGCGCTCGGAAACGCGCAGTCCGCCCGGTGGTTCCAAACCGGGTGCGCCTCGTTCCGCGCGTCGACCGCCGTATAGACCACTCCCTTGTACCGGTCGGCGTATTCGCGAATGCGGCCTCGCCGGACATTCTTCAGGTCCATGACAAAGGTCAGCTTGTCGGCGGTGATCCCGGCTTCGTCGTAGATATACCCATCCGAGTCCGACAGCGTGACGGGCTTCGCGCCGAGGTCCAGCAGCTTTTCGATCGTGTATTGCGCGACGTTGCCGCTGCCCGATACGAGACACGTCTTGCCTTCGAGGGTCTGCTGGCGCGTGGCGAGCATCTCCTGCGCAAAGTACACCGCCCCGTAGCCGGTGGCCTCCGGCCGAATCAGCGACCCGCCCCAGTTGAGGCCCTTGCCGGTGAGCACACCGGTGAATTCGTTGCGCAGCCGCTTGTACTGACCGAACAGAAAGCCGATCTCCCGCCCGCCGACGCCGATGTCGCCCGCGGGCACGTCGGTGTCGGGCCCGATGTGGCGCGACAACTCCGTCATGAAGCTCTGACAGAATCGCATCACTTCGTCGTCGCTCTTCCCTTTCGGGTCGAAGTCGGATCCTCCCTTGCCGCCACCCATGGGCAGCGTCGTCAACGAGTTCTTGAGGACTTGTTCGAACGCCAGGAATTTCAGGATGCCGAGGTTGACCGAGGGGTGAAATCGCAACCCGCCCTTGTACGGGCCAATGGCGGAGTTCATCTCGACGCGGAATCCGCGGTTGATGTGGATGCGGCCGTGGTCATCCTGCCACGGCACGCGAAACATGATCACCCGCTCGGGTTCGATCATGCGCTCGATGATGCGCGCGCTCCGGTACTCGGGGCGGCGCTCGAGCACCAGCTCGAGCGATTCGATGACTTCCTCGACCGCCTGATGAAACTCGGGTTCCGCGGGGTTTTTCGCCCGCACTTCGGCCATCAGGTCGTGTCCGTAGGTCGACGTGTCCATGTCGCGCGATTCTACTCCGTCATTCGACGCCGCAGCTATGCCGTCGCGCCGACAAGGACCTAGGGTGTGACGCGGAACGGGATGCGATCTCGCGCCTCGCCGGCGGCCTCCGTCGCCCGGACCTCGATGCTGTACTCGCCGATCGCAAGGGCGGCGAGCGGGATTGAAAACACCGCGACGCCGTCCTGAGCCGAGACCGTCAACTCGCGCATCGTCTGCCCGGATCGATTCAGGAGACGCGCTGACACGCTCGGGGGCACTCCGTTCGAACCGTACACCGGCACCCGGACCAGCAACTGCTCGGCGCGGCTGAACGCGCGCGCCACCACCGGCACCGCCGGCTCTTCGCCGAGCGTCCGCAGCTCGCGCGCGTTGCGTGCACGCATCACCTGCGGCGTCCCGATCGCGACGCTGCCCTTCAGCTCGCGCACAACCACGTCGCGCACGTCGCGATCGATCACCTGCGCCGCCGCATCTTCGATCGACATCCGCAGTTTGATGCGGCCGGGCTTCGCGTCGAACACGGCACGTGACGGGACGGCGCCAGGTTCGTCGATTGCGCCGGCGCCCGTCGGGGATACGCGCCCCTCGAACAGGACGGCGCCATCCGACGCCAGCGCCGTGAACACCAGCTGCGATGCCACCTTCGTGGTCCGGTCGCCCGGCACGTGGGCCGTCGGCTCCCACACGAAGGTGACCCGCGTTTTCCCCGCCTCGGCGCGTGCCCACCCGAACCAGGGCTGAATCAGCGGGCTCGCGTGCGCCGGCGGTTCGGGAGGGGTCGACGGTTTCGGGGCATTGAGCCGCGCCAGCACGGCAGCGCGCAGGACATCATCGGGCGATCGGGCGAAATATCCGGGCCGCGCCCGCACCTGCACTCCGGTGCGTTTCACCCGAATCTGGACCAAATGGAACCGGCCGTCCTCGGGCGCGGTGATCTTATACGTGAGGATGTAATAGGCGCCGGCCGCGTCGGCGGCGTGCTGCAGACCTGCCTCGAGGTTGCCGGTGATGACCTGACCGTCTGTTTCCACGGTCAGATGTTGGACGGTCTCGCTCGCGGTCGCGTCCGGGCGGTCGCTCGGATCGACCGCGTACACGGCGACGTTCGACCGGCCGGCGGCCCGTAGAACGGAATCGGCCGACGGCAGCGCTTCCTGACCACGCCGCCGCTCGGAACGTGACAGCGTATCGGAAACCACCACGAGCGTCTTGCGCTTCGCACCGAGCGTGCCGAGATAAACGGCCAGCGCGTTCATCGCGGACCAGGCCACCTGCGTGCGAGCCGCCTCGATGCGCGACGGCGTTCCGGCGATGAACTCGCGCTCGTAGTCGTTGCGCGGGGCGTAGTCGCCGCCTCGGCCTTCGAAGCCGGCGACACGTGCGCGCGCCGCCGCGTGGTCGCGCGTCAGCTCGATCTTGAGCAATGAATCGAGCGGCTTCAGCACGACGATCAAGTCGTTGGGACCGAGGTCCTGATCGATGAAGGCGGTGAGCGCTGCCCGCACGCGATCGGTCTCCAGCCCCGCACTGACGTGATACTCGTCAAGGAAGATCGCCACCAGCCGGGGCTCGTTGCGGACGAACCGGACCTCGTCCAGCGGCAACACGGCTCCCTCGTCGCGGAGCTCGAAATCCTGCAGCTTGAGCGTCTCGATGGCACGACCGCGGACATCGGACACGACGGCATCGATGACCACCGGCTGCGGATCGGAGACGACCAGCAGCGCGAGGAGCGCGAGGGTCATCCCGTGACGCGGAAGCCGACGAGCTGGGTCGCTTCGCCCGCCTCGCCGACCGCCTTGATCTCGACGACGTACTCGCCGGGTGCGAGGGCGGCGACGGGCAACTCGATCTGGGCTTCGCTGGCCGTCGGAGCTGCTGCAACCGTCAGCTCGTTCATCGCCTGACCGCCGCGATTCAGGAGGTGAACGCTGAGCTTCGGCAGCGACCCGCCCGGGCCATAAGCCGCCACGCGGATGATGATGTGATCGCTGCGGATGAACTCCCGAATCGCGGTCGGAATCGCGTCGGGATCGGCCTTCAGCTTGTTCAGCTCAGGGATCGTGCGCGCGCGAAACACCTCCGGCGTGGCGAGCGTCGACGTGGCCGACGTCAGGTCGGGGACATCGATCTCACGCAGCTCGGTGTCGAGGACGTCGGAGCCCGATCCCTCGACTGACACGCGCAATTGCAGCTTGCCAGGCCTCACCTCGAAGCTGACGCGCTGGGGCGAGCGAATCGGGGAGATCGGCGATTCCGGCACCTTGCCACGGAACGGCGCCGAGCCGTCGCCCGCAAGCGCCATCAGCGAAACCTGCGACGGTTCCTGGCCGGCGCCATTGCGGTCGCCGGGCGCCTTCGGCAGCGGTTCCCAGACGAACGTCACGCGCGTTTTGCCGTTTTCACCCCGCGATGTGCCGACCCAGCTGCGGATCACGCTCGCCTTGGACGGCCGAGCGGTGGCGGCGGCGATTGCGTTCTCGACCGGCTTGGGCGCCGTCGGTTTCTCGGGGGCCGTGGCGCGCGCGGTCTCTTCGCGAGTCAGCGCCCAGTACCCCTTCCGCGCCCGGATCTGCACGCCGGCGCGCTTCACGCGGACCTTGATCTCGTGAAACTTGCCGTCCGAGGGCGCCGGCGTCGAGTTGTAGCCGATCAGATAGTAGGCGCTGCTGTCGCGCATGATCTGCTTCATCGCGACTTCGGTGTCGTTGCGGTTTACAATCGCCCGCCCGTCGGTATTCTCCGA
The DNA here is from genome assembly GCA_051985095.1 of Vicinamibacterales bacterium. Taxonomy (GTDB): domain Bacteria; phylum Acidobacteriota; class Vicinamibacteria; order Vicinamibacterales; family CAVVIG01; genus Gp6-AA45. Next base: position 6,054 of record JBPYEE010000056.1, read on the forward strand.
CAGCTCCCGCAACGTGTTCATCGTCGCGTTCAGGTACTGGTTGTCGACTCGGAACGAGCCGACGTTCTCGTCGATGTCGAACTCGAAACCGGGCAGCCCCCGCGGATCGACGGCGTAAATCGCGACGTTCTGCTTGTTGGCTTCGTCGTACACGTTGCGGAGATCGCTTTCGATGTCCATGTTCGCGAAGAACTGATAGCGCTGCTCGTTCGGGTCGTTGTCGCCGGCCAGCGGGTTGAACGCGTTCGGATTTCCGAGCCCGGGCATCGTCGCGTCGGCGTTGCGCATCTGCGGCGGCAAGACATTGGTCCACCCCTCGCTGACGACGATGAGCGCTTTGCGCCCTTCCTTGAGCGTGCCCATGTGGACGATGAGCCCCTTGAGCGCAGACAAGGACACCTGGTTCCTGATCTGTTCCACCGTCTCGGTTGGATAGTGGGCGTACTGCTCTTCCATCTGGTTTTTCGGCGTGTAGTCGTACTTCCGCCCCACGAACTGTTGCAGGCCGCGCATCACGGCATCATGATTCCGGGTGAAGCGCACGGCAGCTGTCGTCTCGAGCGGGTACATGACGCCAACCATGTCGGAGGGCCCGATTTGCGTCTCGATAAACCGGGAGATCGGGTTGCGCACCGAGAGGCTCGTGCCCTTGCGCACGTGGTAGTCGTCCAGAAAGATGCCGAACAGACGGACATCGTCGCGCGCCGCTTCGGATTCCTCGTCGTAATCGTTGCGAATCTGCTTGACCGGCTCCCTGGCGGCGTCCGCGGTCCCGCCATCGAGCTTGATCAGCTTCAACGACTCGATCTTCTGCGGACGGTTGTCCTCGAGGACCTCGAAGTCGCCTTCCTTCAGGTCCTGGATAGGCTGCCCGTTCTTATCGCTGACGATGACGTCGACGCGCACATAATTCACGCCGGTGCGGAACGTCGGTTGGGCGGGCTGCTGCGCCGGCGTCTGGGACGATTGGTCCTGGGGGGGTTGCGACTGTTGTGGTTGCTGGGATTGCGGTTGTTGCGCATCGCCGTGGGTGCCGAAGGCGGTGAGAAGCAGGAGCGCTGGAATCAGGCTCCGAACACGACTGGGCATGTCCTTATCTTACGACCGGCGGGTGTAACATTTCAGCCGTGCCAGCCCCCAACTCCGAAGTCATCCGTCCTCCATTGACGACGCTGTCCGAAGACGAACAGATCTTTCGGGAGAGCGTGTATAAGTTCGCCGATCGAGAAATCCGTCCCCTCGTCCGTGACATGGACGAACACGCGAAGATTCCGGCGACACTCATCGACAAGCTCTTCCAGCTCGGCGTAATGGGGATCGAGGTCCCGGAGCGCCTGGGCGGGGCCAGCGCGACGTTTTTTCACTCCGTGCTCGCTGTCGAGGCGCTCTCGCAGGTCGACCCGTCGATTGGCGTCCTGGTGGACGTGCAGAACACGCTCGTCATCAATGCCCTGCTGCGCTGGGGGTCGGAGGATCTGAAGCGGCGCTACCTGCCGAAGTTGGCAGCCAACACCATCGGGGCCTATGCGCTGTCCGAGGCCGGATCCGGCAGCGACGCGTTCGCGATGGCGGCGCGGGCGTCGCGCACCGACAACGGGTTCGCAATCAGCGGGCGCAAGCTGTGGATCACCAACGGCAACGAAGCGAACCTGTTCATCGTGTTCGCCAACGTGAATCCCGACGCGGGCTACCGCGGCATTACCGCCTTCCTCGTGGAACGGGGATTCTCGGGATTCAGCGTCGGCAAGAAGGAAGACAAGCTCGGCATTCGAGCCAGCAGCACCTGCGAACTGCTGCTCGAGCAGTGTCGTGTACCGGCCGGCAACGTGCTCGGCGAGGTCGGCCAGGGCTACAAGGTCGCGATCGAGACGCTGAACGAAGGGCGGATCGGCATCGGCGCGCAGATGATCGGGTTGACCCAGGGTGCGCTCGATCATGCGATCAAATACACGAAGGACCGGAAGCAGTTCGGGAAGGCGATCGCGGAATTCCAGGCCGTGCAACATCAACTCGCGCGGGCGGCGACCGAACTGGCCGCGGCCCGGCTGATGGTCTACAACGCCGCGCGACTGCGCGACGCCGGGCAGCCCTTTCTGACCGAGGCGGCGATGTGCAAGATCTTCTCGTCGGAAGTCGCCGAGCGCGTGACGTCGCTGGCAGTCAACCTGTTCGGCGGATACGGATTCGTGAAGGACTATCCGGTCGAGAAGCTGTATCGCGATGCCAAGATTGGGCAGATCTACGAAGGCACCTCCAATCTCCAGCTGCAGACGATCGCGAAACAGATGCTCGGATGATTGAAGAAAGCCGCGCAGGAAGGGTGAAGGTGGGCTGGCGATGGCGGTAAACGACGCGTACCTGACGGACATCCTCCGGACCTATCGCAACTATCAGGCGCTCGGCGAGAAGGCGATCGTGCAAGTGCCTGACGACGCGGCGCTGCACCGGCAAATCGACCCGGACTCCAACAGCCTCGCGGTCATCGTGAAGCATGTCGCCGGCAACCTGCGGTCGCGCTTCACCGACTTTCTGACGACCGACGGCGAGAAGGCGACGCGGAACCGCGACGGCGAGTTCGAGATGCCGGTGCCGGTGTCCCGCGACGAGATTCTGCGGTGGTGGTCGGAGGGGTTCCGCGCCGCGATCGAGGCGATCAGCTCACTGACACCCGCCGATCTCGAGCGCGACGTGGTCATTCGTGGCGAACGGTTGCTCGCAGTCGAGGCGATCAATCGCTCGGTGGCGCACACGGCGTATCACGTCGGCCAAATCGTGTACGTCGCGCGCCACCTCGCGTCGGGGAGTTGGACGTCGCTCTCGATTCCGAAGGGCCAATCGCAGGCGGCGATGGTCGGCGACTTCAAAACCAGGGGACTCACCCGCTAATCGATTGGCCGTCCCTCAAACAGCGCTTCGGCCGGCACCGTCTGCGGTCCGTTCTCGGTGCAGACCGCGTAGGTCGCTTCGTACATCGACACGCCGGCGTACTCTCCCCGCGCGTTCAGGCAGTAGAAGTTCAGGCCGAAGTTCGGCTGACCTTTGTCGTTGAGCAGCCGTTTCTCGATCGTACTCTTCGCCACTCGACGCAGCGCCGTGATGCACGCATCTTTCGGGTGCGCGCCACGGCGCATTTCCTCGACGATGACGAACGACGAGAGGTTGTAGAGGTTCGCTTCGCCGCGGCCGGTCGAACCGGCGGCGCCGACTTCGTTGTCGACATAGAGGCCGGCGCCGAGGATCGGCGAATCGCCGACGCGCCCCGGAATCTTCCACGCCAGGCCACTGGTGGTCGTGACGCCGCAAATCTCGCCCTTCGCATTGATCCCGTCGCAGTTGATCGTGCCCCAGAAGTGCTCGGCGTCGATGAGCCCTTCGCGGACCATCTGAAGGCCGACGTCGTACCACGCCTGCGCGCGCTTTTTCGGATCGAGGTAATGCAGCGGATCGGTGCGGCGCTTCCATTCCAGCCACTGTTTGCGCGCCGTCTCGTTGATGAGGCCGTCCTCGATCTTGATCCCCATCGCGCGCGCGAAGTCCTGCGCGCCCTTTCCGACCAGCAGATGATGATCGGTCTCATCGGCGACGAGCTGCGCGACTCGCGCCGGCGCCCGAACGCCTTCGATCGCCGCGACGGCACCGGCGCGCTTCTTCGGTCCATGCATGCACGAGGCGTCGAGCTGCACGACGCCATCGGCGTTCGGCAGGCCGCTCCAGCCGACCCCGGTTTGATTCGGATCGAGCTCCACGATCGCCACGCCCGCGACCAGGGCGTCGAGGACGTCCGCCCCCCCGGTCATCATCTTGAAGGCCTTCGCGACGCACGTCACGCCCTGCGCATCCTTCGATCGGTTGCCGTTGTTCGACGCGATGACGCACGGTTTGACGCTCTTGGGCGTCATCACCGTCGGCGCCTGCCCGAACAGCGTGTTGGGCATCGCGGCGGCGACGGCGGTCGCAGCCGTTGTGGTCTGTACGAACTCGCGACGATTCACCTTCTTCATACCCCCTCACAGTTCCGACGTTGGCGCTTCACGCACTGCCGAGAATGTTGGCGGCGATGATCATACGCTGCGCCTCGGAGGTGCCCTGATAAATTTCCGTGGCCCGCACGTCCCGGAACAGGCGTTCGACGACCGACCCGCGGCGATACCCGGCTGACGCGAGGATCTGCATCGCCTTGTCGGCGGCGTGATGCGCTGCTTCGGACGCGGCCAGCTTCGCCATCGAGGCCTCGAGTGCGCTCTTCTCCTGTCGATCCTTGGCGGCCGCAGCCTTCAGCGTCAGCATTCGCGCGGCGTCCAGCTCGGTCGCCATGTCGGCAATCATCCATTGAATGGCCTGGTAGCGGGCAATCGGCTGACCGAACTGCTCGCGCTGCCGCGCGTAGGCGATCGCCTCGGCGACCGCCGCGTTGCCAATGCCGAGCGCCTGCGCGGCGATGGCGACGCGACCGCCCTGGAGCGCCCACATCGCGAGGCGAAATCCCTGGTCGACATGGCCGAGCACCTGATCGTCCCGCACGTGGACGTTGAGCTCCAGATCCATACAGCCCAGGCCCCGAACGCCGAGCGAATCGGCGCGCGCCGTGCGTGTGATGCCGGGAGTGTCCATCGGCACCAGGAACGCCGTGATGCCCTGCCCGCGGACGCCCGGCCGCGTGCAGGCAAAGACGATCGCGACCGATGCCTCTTCGGCGTTGGCGACCCAGACCTTCCGGCCCCGGACGGTGTAGCCGCCGCTGCTGCGCACGGCGGTCGTCTGCTGGTTGGCGGCGTCGGTGCCCGCATCGGGCTCTGAGAGCGCGAATGCGCCGATCGCGTCGCCGGTGGCCAGCTTGCGGAGCCACCGTTCGCGCTGCTGATCGCGGCCGGCATGGGCAATCAACTCCGCGACCAGCGAATTGGTCACCGTCAGCGCAACGGCCACCGTTGCGCTCGCTTTCGCGATCGCCTCGATGGCGAGGGCGTAGCTGAGGTAGTCGCGGCCGAGTCCGCCCCAATGCCGGGGGATCGTAACTCCGCACAAGCCGTGACCGGCGGCGGCATGGATGACGTCAGAGGGATACTCGCCCGTCTTGTCGATGAGCGCGGCACGTGGCGCGACGATCTCGCTCGCGAATTGTTCGATCGCCTCCGCGAACGCGCGCTGCTCAGCCGAGAGCTCGAAGATCATAGGTCTTCACGAGACAGCCGCTCGAAGATCGGCGCCAGCCGGCTCTTGGTCGCCGACAGCTCTTCCGGCAGCACGCGCGTGTCGGCGATCGCGGTCATGAAGTTCGTGTCGCCGTTCCAGCGCGGGACCATGTGCACATGGAGATGATCGACGATGCCGGCGCCGGCGGGCTTGCCGAGGTTGATGCCGATGTTCAGGCCCTGTGGTTGATAGGCCTCGGCCAGCGCAATCTCAGCATGACGCGTCAGGCGCATCACTTCGGCCTGTTCCTCGGTCGTCAGCCGCGCCAGCGTCGCGATGTGTCGGTAGGGCACGACCATCAAGTGGCCGTTGTTGTACGGGTAGAGGTTGAGGATGACGTACGCGGTGCGGCCGCGGATGAGAACAAGGTCGCCGGCGTCAGGCGGTCCGTCGCCGACGCCGGCGCTACAGAAGATGCAGCCCGGGTGGCCGCCGCCACCGCTCGCGCCGCTCACGTAGGCGAGCCTCCAGGGGGACCAGAGGCGCTCCACTAGACGGCAAGCACGTCGGGCGGCGCCTGACCGGCCGGCGCGGTGGTCGGCGCGGCCTCTTTGTTGATGAGCTCCTTCAGCTCCTTGCCGGGCTTGAAGTACGGCACTTTCTTCGGCGGCACGTCCACTTTGTCGCCCGTCTTCGGGTTGCGGCCCTTGCGCGGCTCTCGCTTGCGCAACCGGAAGCTGCCGAACCCGCGGAGCTCAATCTTCTCGCCGCGGTGCAGCGCGTCGATGATGCTCTTGAAGACCGTGTCGACGATGACCTCGGAGTGCTTCTTCGTGAGGTCAGATACGCGCGAGACTTCCTCGACGAGCTCCGCCTTGGTCATGCTGCCGTTTGTCATGTATCACCGGTTTCTGAAATGGTCCCCGAGTGTGGCCGTTCCGTCCCCTGCTGACTCCTGATACGCCTCCCAGTCGGCGCGGAATTCGTCGTTCCTCATCGCCCGAATCGACAACCCGATCTTCCGTTCAGAGGGCGCGAGCTTGATGATCTTCATCGGGTAACTCTCGCCGATCTTCAGTTCGATCTTCTCGTCCTTCCCCGCGTGGTGCGAATCATCGAATTCCGACACGTGGATCAACCCTTCGATCCCTTCGTCGAGCTCCACGAAGGCGCCGAAGTTCGTCAGGCGGACGACTTTCCCTTCGATCACGTCGCCGACATGATGGCGCGAGAAGAAGTCATCCCAGATGTCGGTCGCCAGCTGTTTGAGCCCCAGCGACAGTCGCTGGTTCTCCGCGTCGATATTCAGCACCATCGCCTCGACGACGTCCCCCTTCTTCAGAACCTCGGAGGGATGCTTGATCCGCTTGCTCCAGGACATATCGGAGATGTGGATCAGGCCGTCGATTTCCTCCTCGACCTCGACGAAGGCGCCGAACTCGGTGAGGTTCCGTACCTTGCCGGTGATCCTCGATCCGACCGGGTACTTGTCGGTGAGGTCGTGCCAGGGATTGGATTCGACCTGCTTGAGCCCGAGCGAAATGCGCCGCGCGGTCGGATCGACGCCGAGGACCATCGCGGCGACGGTGTCGCCGACGTTGAGGATCTTCGACGGATGCTTCACCCGCTTGCTCCACGACATCTCGCTGACATGAATCAAGCCTTCGACGCCCGTTTCAAGCTCGACGAACGCGCCGTAGTCGGTGAGGCTCACGACCTTCCCGCCGACCCTGGCGCCGACCGGGTACCGATCCATGACGTTGGCCCACGGGTCGGTGATGAGCTGCTTGTGGCCGAGCGACACCCGCTCGGTGGCGGGGTCGTACTTGAGCACGGTCACGTCGATTTCGTCGTTCACCTTGAACAGTTCCGATGGATGGCCGACGCGGCCCCACGACATGTCGGTGATGTGGAGCAGGCCGTCGATGCCGCCGAGGTCGATGAACGCCCCGTAATCGGTGATGTTCTTGACAACCCCCTTGAGGACCTTTCCTTCGGCCAGCGTCTCGAGCGTGTGCTTCTTCTTCTCCGCGTTCTCTTCCTCGAGCAGCGCCTTGCGCGAGAGGACGATGTTGCCGCGTTTCTTGTTCACCTTGATGACCCGCATCCGGAGCTCCTGCCCGCGAAGGGCATCGAGGTTCCGGACCGGTCGCACGTCGATCTGCGACCCCGGCAGGAACGCGCGGACGCCGATATCGACGGCCAACCCCCCCTTGATCCGCTCGATGACGCGGCCGATGACGACCTTGCGCTCGGCGTAGGCCTTCTCGACCTCGTCCCAAATCTTCATCTTCTCGGCTTTTTCGCGCGAGAGCACCACGTACCCTTCGCGGTCCTCGGTGCGCTCGAGCAGGACGTCGACAATGTCGCCGGCCTGAACCGTGATCTCGCCGTTCTCGTCGAGAAATTCGTCGACCGGGATGATGCCTTCGGATTTATAGCCGACGTCGACGATCACTTCCGATGGAGTGACCTTGAGAACCGTCCCCTTGACGACCTCACCTTCCGCGATGTTTCGGAAGCTGTTATCGTAGATATCCAGCAGTCGGGCATATTCCGCGGGATCGATTTGATCGTCGGTCTCGCGCGGGCGGATTTTCACACCGCCGCGGTCACTGCGCTCGGCGCGCTCGGTGCGTTCGCTCATCACGGCCGCGCCGCCCGGACCGGGAGTGTTCTCGCCTTCTGAATTCGCCATGCCTCGCCACGTCTCCTGTCGTTATGAAGAGTCTTACCGGCCTAAGCGCCGCCGCAGGATGAGCACCCCGCGTGGGTCTTTGAAATTCCGATAAGCAACAGAGAGTACAACACTTATAGGAAAACTGTCAAGGTTCCGAAAGGACGCCAGCATGGCCAAGAAGGCCGGACGAACTCATCCCCGCAAACGCCGTCACCGAATCAGCAAGGCCGCGAAGCGTTCGGCCAAACGCCCAACGGCCAAAAAGCCAGCTAAACGGCGCTCCTCCGCCAAGCGCCGAACGGCCGAGCGGCCTGTTCCGACCCCTCCATCCTCGCTCGACATGCGCCGGCGAGGGTCCGCGGCTCGAACCGGCCGCGCTGAGCTTCAGGGATCCCGCGACCGGCACCGCGGCATGGGCCGGATCTCCGGCGGCGACGTCGACGTCGACGTCGAGCAGGCGTATTTCAGCGGCGACGAGGCGCCGGGCGGCGACAACCCGACCCCCGACCAGGAAGTCGTCGACGAGATTGGCCAGGCGATCGGCGTCGAATATCAGGACAACGAAGAGCTCGACCCCACCGAGAAGGTGAGCCGGCGCGACAAGCATCGGTGGGAGCTCGATCCGGCGTCGGCCGAAGACTACAAGGAGCGTCGCTGAACAATCGCCAGCACCTCGCGGACGACCTCGTCGACGGGTTTGCCGGTCGTGTCGATCACGATTGCGTCGGCGGCCGCCTGAAGCGGTGACGCGATGCGGGTCCGATCGAGTTCGTCGCGGGCGGCCAACTGCGTGACGACCTCGGCGACAACGGTGGGTCCGCTGTGCGCTGGATCAGCCGCTCGCCGCCGAGCCCGCTCTTCCGGCGCGGCATCCAGGTAGATCTTCACGTCGGCGGTCGGGAACACGACCGTGCCGATGTCGCGACCCTCCATCACGATCCGGCCGCCGGCGCCGAGCCGGCGCTGCCGCTCGACGAGAATCGCCCGCACCCTGGGGAGTCGCGCCACCGCGGCAGCGGCGCGATCGATCTCGGGCGTCCGGATCGCACGGGTGACGTCCTCGCCGTCGATCGTGACCCGCGGCTCGCCGACCTCGATGTGCGAAGCGGCCGCCAGGGCCGCGACCGCATCTTCGTCGTCTGGTGCCACACGCCTGGCGAGCGCCTTCCACCCGACCGCCCGATACATCGCCCCGCTGTCGACATGCCGATACCCAAGCGCGGTCGCCACCGCGCGCGCCACCGTCCCCTTGCCGGCGCCCGAGGGTCCATCGATGGCGATGGTCAGCGCGGTGCCCATGACATTGCGGGATTTTGAAGTGTACCATGCGGGTCGTGACGCCCCGACGTACGGTGCTCGCCGTCGTGACCGTGACCGCCCTGATCGCGGCAGTCTTCGTCGCGGTGCCGTTTGCGCGCGGCTTGACCTTCGTCATCCGCGCGGCCGATATGCACGGCCCCGCTCGGCGGCTGGCCGATCTCGATACCGTGACGGAACGCGAGCGCCTCATCGCGATCCCGACCGCGCGCGGATCGATGCGGGCGCGCGTCTACGAGCCGCTCCGTCCGGCTCGCCGCGCGACGCTGCTCATCTCCGGCCTTCACCCGTCAGGGATCGACGAGCCGCGATTGATGCGTCTTGCGCGCGATCTCGCCCAGGACGACCTCGTCATCGTCACGCCTGATATCCCGGAACTGTCGCAATTCGACATCACACCGGCCATCACCGACGCGATCGAAGAATCAGCGCAATGGCTGGCGTCGCGGTCCGGATTCGCACCCGACGGTCGCATTGGCATGATGGGAATCAGCTTCAGCGGCGGGCTCTCGATCATCGCGGCCGGGCGCCCCTCACTCGCGGGTCACGTGGCGTACGTCTTTGCCCTCGGCGGTCACGACGATCTCACGAGGGTCCTCCGATATCTCTGCACCGGGCAGGAGCCGTACCCGCCGCACCAGATCCGCCTGGGGCCGGACGAGGGCGACCCCGGCGTCCACGTTCCCGGCGACGATCGCTTCGTCCGGCCGCCGCACGACTACGGCGTGGCCGTGGTCCTGCTGGGGCTCGCCGACCATGTCGTGCCTCGTCCGCAGGTCGCGCCGCTTCGATCGGCCGTGCTGGAATACCTGCGTGCGTCGGCGCTCGACGACGGGGTCGACAAACCGAAGGCGACAGCCGAGTTCGAAGCGGTGCAGGCGTTGACGAAGACGCTGCCGGAGCCGTCCGCGACGCTGCTGCGCCACGTTGTCGATCGCGATGTCGTGCACCTCGGACCCCGCCTGCTGCCGTACATCGGATCCTTTGGGAGCGCGCCGGCACTCTCGGTCTCGAAGTCGCCGAAACCCTCGGCGCCGGTCTACCTGCTGCACGGCACAGACGACAACGTCATTCCGCCGATCGAATCCGAATATTTGGCCGACGAGCTTCGCGGACACGCGCCCGTCCGGTTACTGCTGAGCGGTCTGATTTCGCACGCGGAAGCCGACCGGCCGGTCCATGTGGGCGACGTCATGGCACTTGCCTCGTTCTGGGGCGACCTGCTCTCGCGCTAATCGTGCTCGACCGGTCCGGCTGGAAGGCTTGAGCGCCGGCCGCCGAAGGTTGACACTTGTCGGGTATGGACCGCCTCCAAAAGATTCTGTCGCAGGCCGGCATCGCGTCTCGTCGGGCGAGCGAACAGCTGATCCTCGCCGGACGCGTAGCGGTCAATGGCATCACGGTCCGCGAGCTCGGCACGAAGGCGGATCCATCACATGACGACATTCGTGTCGACGGCCGGCGGGTGAAGGTCGTGCACCGCCACCGGTACGTGCTGCTGAACAAGCCGCGTGGGTACGTGACAACGCGCTCGGATCCGCAGCGGCGACCAACCGTGATCGACCTGCTCAGCGGGATCAGCGAGTACGTCTATCCGGTCGGGCGGCTCGACTTCGATTCCGACGGGTTGCTGCTGCTGACCAACGACGGCGATCTCGCCGCGCGGCTCACCCACCCGCGGCACGGGCTGGCGCGCGTCTACGACGTGCGGGTGCTCGGCGAGCCCGATCGCCACGATCTCGAACGGCTTGCGCGCGGCGTCACAATCGATGGCCGGCGGACTGGCGCGGCCGAGATCAAAGCGATTGGCCCGTCGCGGTTACGCGTGACGATTCGCGAAGGACGCAACCGCCAGGTCCGCAAAATGTGCGACGCCATCGGCCATCCCGTGACCGCGCTCACCCGGGTCGCGATCGGACCGATCCGAGACGCCCGGTTGCGACCTGGCGAATGGCGCGAGTTGTCCGACGATGAGGTTCGCCGGTTGCAGCGCGCGGTCCAGCGCGCGGCATCCCCGTCTGGCGGGTCGACGGGACGTCGGCCGGCGCAGCGGCCGGGCGTGTCAGTGGATTGATTCGCTCGGTTCCTCTTCGTCCTCGTCGGGCTCGGTGAGAGGGAGATCCTCTTCGCGCGTTGGCTGCTCGACGAGAATCGGGGCGTCGAGGCCGAGCGCCTCAGCCATGTCTTCGACGCGTGGCAGATCGCTCAAATCGTTCAGGCCAAATCGGATCAGAAACTCTTTCGTCGTCGCATAGAGAAACGGTCGCCCCACCACCTGTTTGCGCCCGACGATCTTGATGAGGTGGCGCTCGAGCAGCGTGTTCAAGACGCCCGAGGTGTTCACTCCGCGAATCTCGGCGACCTCGGCCGCCGTAATCGGCTGCCGATACGCGATTACTGCCAGCGTCTCCAGGCCCTGCACGGTCAGCTTCTGCGTCGTCCGCTCGTGGAACAATCGCCGGACCCACTCGTGCAGATCCGGGCGCGTCACGATTTGATATCCGCCCGCGACCTCCACCAGATGCAGGCCGCCGGGACGGTCGTACTCCCGCTTCAGCTCCTCAAGTGCCGCCTCGATATCCTCTCTCGGCTCCGTGTCGAGCAGCTTGAAGATCGCTCGAGGCGTCAACGGCTCAGGGGACGCAAAGATCAGCGCCTCGAGGATGGCTCTCAGCTCGGCGCTCGCTCGCTTGGGCGCGACATTCTGTTCATCGTTCATGGTGCGTCTCAGGATCTCCAATCGGGTGCGGCGCGTCGGCGGGTCGGGCGCGTTTATAGACGCGAATGGGCCCAAAGGTCCCCTGCTGAAAGACGCGCACGAGCTTCAGACGAATCATCTCCAGAAGCGCCAGGAACGTGACGATGAGACCGGCGCGGTCGTCGATGTCGGCGAACAGGTCGTCGAAGCCGCATGCCACCGTCTCAGACAGCCGGGCGAGCAGTTGATCGATGCGGGCCTCGACCGGAATCTGCGCCGCCGGCAGCGGTACTTTGGGCCGCAGCCGGGCGCGTTGCACGACCGCCTGGAACGCATGCAGAAGACTGAAGAGATCGACTTCGAGCTCCGGTTCGTAATCGTCGCCGGCGATCGCGGCGACGCGCTGGTCGGGACGCAGCCACTGGGCGGCGCGCCACTGCTCGCGTTCGTGCAGCAGGCCGGCGGCCGCCTTGTACTTCTGGTGTTCGAGCAGCCGCCGCACCAGTGCGTCCCGCGGATCCTCGGTCTCGTCCTCGACACCGGCAGCCGTTTCGGGGCGCGGCAGCAGCATCTTCGACTTGATGTGGATGAGCGTCGACGCCATGACGAGGAACTCACCGGCGACATCGAGGTTCAGCTCGCGCATGAGATCGATCGTGTCGAGGTACTGCTGTGTGATCAGGGCGATCGGGATGTCGTGGACGTCCACCTCGTTGCGCCTGATGAGGAACAGCAAGAGATCCAAGGGGCCTTCGAACATCGACAGCTTCACCGGAAAGGCGTCCGGCGCCGGTTCAAAATCGGGATACCGCTCGGTCATCGGTAAGCGATCTTCATCGCATCGCGCACGCGGTCGAGAGTGCGTGCGGCCACCTGGCGCGCGCGCGCCGAACCCTCGAACAGGATTTCCTTGAGTCGCTCCGGCCTGGCGAGCACCGCAGCGCGCCGCTCGCGGATCGGCTCGAGCATGTTATTCAACGCCTCCGCGAGCTTGCGCTTCACTTCCACGTCACCGACTCTGCCGGCACGATACCGGGATTTTAGATCGTCGACCTCCGCGACATTCGGGTTGAAGGCATCGTGGTAAGTGAACACGGGATTCCCTTCGACGGTCCCCGGAATGTCGGAGCGCACCCGCTTGGGATCGGTGTACATCGACATCACCTTTTTTCGCACGTCATCCGACGAATCGGACAGGTGGATCGTGTTGCCGATGCTCTTGCTCATCTTCTTCCCGCCGTCCAGGCCTGGAAGGCGGGAAAACGACGTCAGGATCGGCTGCGGTTCGACGAGCACATCGCCGTAGAAGTTATTGAAGCGGCGGACCACCTCGCGTGCCAGCTCGAGGTGCGCCACCTGATCGTCGCCGACCGGCACGAACCGCGCGTCGTAGATCGCGACGTCGGCGGTCTGCAGCAGCGGATAGCCGAGGAAGCCGATCGACGAGAGATCCCGGTCCGACAGGTTCTCCTGCTGCTCCTTGTAGGTCGGCACCCGCTCCAACCAGGGCACCGGCACGACCATCGACAGGAGGAGGTACAGCTCGGCGTGCTCGGGGATCAGCGACTGCACGAAGAACGTGCTCTGTTCGGGGTCAAGACCGACACCGATCCAGTCTGCGACGTTGTCGTACGCATACGACGTCACCTGACGCGTATCCGCGTAGTCGCTCGTCAGGGCGTGCCAGTCGGCGATGAAGTAGAAGCAGTCGTACGGCTGCTGCATCGCGACCCAGTTCTTGAGCGCGCCGACCAGATGTCCCAGGTGCAGCCGGCCCGTCGGCCGCATCCCGGAGACCACACGCGGACGAGAGGCTACTGCAGCCAAGAAAGCAGCAGACGCCAGGGAGGGATTACCAGGTATTCGAACCCGCGAGTCAACATCAGCGCATACAGCAGGAGAAATCCGTATGGCCGTACGATCGCGTTGAACTGATAGGCGAGGCGCCGTGGCAGAAGCCCGCTGAGGACGTTGCCGCCGTCGAGCGGCGGGATCGGAATCATGTTGAAGACGGCGAGCAGGACGTTCAATCGCAGCGCCTGGCCGAGCAGCGCGGCGACGGGCGCAGACAGGTTCGGCTCCCCCAGCGTCACCGGAGAAACGGGCACGAGCCGCAGCAGAACGGCGGAGCCGACGGCCATGGCGAGATTGCTCGCCGGGCCGGCGGCGGCGACGAGCATGTAGTCGCGGCGTGGCCGGCGGAGGTGGCGTGTATTGACAGGAACCGGCTTGGCCCACCCGATGAGCGGCACGTTGCTGATCATGGCGACCAACGGAAAGATCACCGTTCCGATGAGATCCGCGTGCACCAGCGGGTTGAGCGAGATACGACCCAGCAGCCGGGCGGTGGGATCGCCGAGGCGATCCGCGGTCCACGCGTGCGCCATCTCGTGCACGGTCAGCGAGAACAGCAAAACGATGAACGCGATGAAGATTTGGGCGGCGTTGATATCCACAGACAGTAAACGCAGAGTTCGACGGCCGCGCCGGCGCGCCTGCACCGCGTGGGCGGCGTTCTCTGCGTTGATCGATGGACAGATTACGGTCTGCTCGCGAAAAACGCAAGAACGGCGTCGGCCGTTTTTTGCCCGACCACGGCAGCCAGCTCTTCACGCGTCGCCCGCCGGACACCCGCGAGACTCCCAAACGTCGTGAGCAACGTCCGGCGCCGCCGCGGCCCGATACCCGGCACGCGATCCAGCTCGGACCGCAGATCGCGCATCGTTCGCGCACGCCGATGGAACGTGACGGCGAAGCGGTGCGCCTCGTCGCGGATCCGCTGCACCAGCAGCAGCGCCGGATCGGCCGGCGGGAGCGCGATCGGCTCCTCACGGTCCCGCGTGACCAGCAACTCTTCCTTCTTCGCAATCGCGACCGCGACGAGATTCGCGAGTCCGAGCGTCTCGAGCGCCGCATACGCCGCCGACAGCTGGCCCTTACCGCCGTCGATCAGCACCAGATCCGGAAACGGTCCGCCAAGTTCGAGGAGCTTGCGGTACCGGCGCAGTACCACCTCCTGCATGGCGGCGAAGTCGTCCTGGCGCGCGCCGGCAGGGTCGCCGGAGGTCCGATCGGCGCTCCAGCGGATACGGAACTTGCGGTACTCGCCGGGACGCATCCGCCCCTCTTCGCAGACCACCATCGACGCGACCGTCTCGCTGCCTTGAATCGTCGAAATGTCGAAGCATTCGATGCGTCGCGGCAGCGTCGGCAGCGCGAGGACGGTCTGCAGTGTCTCGAGCGCATCGTACTGGGCAGCGCGCGTCTGATTGAAGCGGGTCTGATAGGCCAGCGCCGCGTTCCGGTTCGCCAGCTCCACGAAACCCCGTTTTTCGCCGCGCTGCGGCACGAGGATCTTCACGCGCCGTCCGGCGCGGTCCGACAGATCGGTTTCGAGCGCCTCGCGCTCGTCGGGGTCGGCCGGCACAGGGATCTCCGGTGGCGCCCCGCGCAATTCGTAGAATTGCTGGATCGCGGCGGCGAGCACGTCGCCGTCGGACGTGCCGACGATTGCATCCTCCGACCCGAGCTCGACGCGCTCGACCACCCGGCCGCGGCGGACCTGAAACACCTCCACGACGACCCCTGCGGGACCCCGTTTGAGACCGAAGACGTCGCGGTGCCCGAGCTCGGCCGTCGCCATTTTCTGCTGCCGGTCGTGCAGCGCCTGCACGGTCCGCATCGCGTCGCGCAGCTGCGCCGCTTCCTCGTAGCGCTCCGCGGCGGCCGCGGCGAGCATGCGCGACCGCAACGTTTTGGCGAGCTCCTCGTTCTTGCCTTCGAGAAACAGCTGCGTCATCTGCACGGCGCGGTCATATTGTTCCGGGGCGCAGAGGGTGTCGACGCAGGGAGCGATGCAGCGCTTGATATCGAACTCCAGACACGGACGTCCCCGTTTGCCGGTGATCACCTCGTTGCACGAACGGATGCCGAACAGCCGGTGCGTCAGCGCCATCGTCTTGCGCGCAAAATGCGCCGGCAGAAACGGACCCGCATAAAAGCTGCCGTCGCGCTCGACGCGGCGCGCCACCAGGACGCGCGGGAACGCCTCGTTCGTCGTCAACTGCAGATACGGGTAGTTCTTGTCGTCGCGCAGTAAAATGTTGTACTTGGGCGTGCGCTGCTTGATCAGGTTGTTTTCGAGCGCCAGCGCTTCCACGACCGAGTCGGTGACGATGACCTCCAGGCGCGCGATCTCGTCGAGGAGGGCGTCGGTCTTCGGATCGGCCCCGTACGCGCCGAGATAGTTGCGTACGCGGTCGCGCAGCGCTCGGGCCTTGCCGACGTAAATCGTGTCGCCATCCGCGTTGAAGTACAGATAGACGCCCGGCTGCTCCGGAAGGCGTTCAATCTGATCCTTGAGATCGTGGATGGGCATACGCTACTATGTCCCGATTTCGGCACGTGGCTGAACCCTCCATTATACGTCCTGACATGCGCGCAGCACGAGCGACCGTCACGCGAATCCCGTCCGAGCAACCCCGGCCGAGGCTGACGGTCACCGGCGCGATCGGCGCGATCTGTATGTTTCCGCTGCGCGCCATCATCAGGGTCTGCGTCGCGCTTCGGATTCATCCCAACATGCTCACGTTCGTAGGCGTCGTGATCAACGTCGCCGCGGCGTGGGGACTTGCGGTCGGCCGGTTCATGCTCGCCTTCGTCATCATGCTCGTCGCGAACATCTTCGACTTCATCGACGGCAAGGTCGCGCATGAGCTGCAGCTGCAGTCGAAGTTCGGGGCGTTCTGGGACTCGACGCTCGATCGCTTTTCGGACCTCGCGCTGATCACCGGGTTGATTTTTCTGTACTCGAATCTCGGCCGCAACGATTACGTGCTCATCGCCGCGCTCACGCTGATTTTCTCCATCATGACCAGCTACGCGCGCGCCCGTGCCGAGTCGCTGGTCGAACGGTGCAAAGTCGGATTCATGGAGAGGCCAGAGCGGATCGTGCTGTTCATGATCGGCGCCGCCACCAACCGGATGGCGGGCGTTCTCTGGGTCATCCTCGCGTTGTCGGTGCTCGCCGTCGCCAACCGCATCTACTACACGTACCTGGCGCTCAACCGGCTGCCGATGCCCGCGCGCGAGGGAGTACGCGGCTTTTTCACCCGCGCCTTCTTCTGGACCGACGAGCGCGCGACGTTGCCGTACGACCTGTGGGTGATTGCGATTCTCGCCTTCGTGTGGCTCATCCCGCCGGCCTGGCTCGGCGACCCCACTGCGACCGGTCCCGGCCTGATCGGTCTCCTCACGTCTCGCTTGTGAGCTCACCGTGATGGGGAGCCTGCTGCTGTCGTTGCTCGTCATCACCGGCGTCGGCCGCACGGCGAGCAAACCGCCGGCCGCGCCGCCACCGTTCCTGAACATCGTGCACCACCGGCTCAAACGGGGGGCGCCGGCGAGCTATCCCGGTGTCGAAGCGTCCATCGTGGCCGCCTACGATCGCGCGAAGCTGCCGCTCTACTGGACCACGTTTCAGTCGACCAAAGATCGGCGCGACATCCTCTATTTGAACGCCTTCGAGTCGGCCGGCGACCTCGCCCGCGCGACCGACGCGTACCGGACGGTCTCGCCGGGCCATCCCGAGTTGGCCAGACTGTCGGCGCGCCTGGCCACGATGATCGAGAGCGAGGCGGACCTGCTGACGGCGCGACGCGACGAGATCGCGTATTCGCGGCGTGATGTCGATTTCGCGGCGCTGCGCGGGCTGCAGCTTGTGACGTTTCACGTCAAGGCGGGGCACGAAGGCAAGTTCATGGACGCCGTGCGGAAGGCCGGCGGGAGCGGGGTCGCCTGGATCCTGTACGAAGCGACGGCCGAACCGACGTTCGTGCTGGTGACGCCGCTGCGATCCCGCGCCGAGGCGAGGCGCCCGGCGCCGATTCCGCGTCCGATTCGTGAGCTCCGCGGGATCTATCATCGAGCGGTGACCGAGACCTACCTGCTCGTCCCCGTGATGAGCCGCATAGCGGTCCCGCGCCCGCCGGCCGGGACGCGATCGTCATCGGCAGGCGAGCCGCGGCGGCGGTGATCGGGGCTTACGCCCGTTTTCGTTTGGGCTCCGCCTTCTCGGCTGCCGCCTTGGCCGGCTTCTTTTTCTGCGTGCTCACCGCGTCGAGGCTCTTCTTGAGCGCCTCCATCAGGTTGACGACTTTCGGCGGCGCTTCAGTTGCCGGCGCGACGATCTCCTGGCCGGCGATCTTCGCCTCGATGATCTTCTGCAACCCTTCGCGGTACTCGTCTTTATAGTCGCGCAGGTTCAGCGGGCCCTCGAAGGTCTGAATCACCTGCCTGGCGAGCTTGATTTCCTCGGGCCTCACCTTGGCCGGCACCGCGTTGAGCTCTTCGACCGCGTTCACGCTGCGGATTTCGGCGGCGTGGTGCAGCGTGTACATCACGATTCCGCGATCGTGCGGTTTCACGGCGACGAGGTATTCGCGGCCGTAGAGGGCGAGTTTGCCGACGCCCACCTTTCCCTCCATCCCCTCGCGCATCACCGCAAAGGCGTCGGCGGCGACGCCCCCGTCGGGTGCCAGGTAGTAGGCGCGATCGACATACATCGGGTCGATCGCCTTCTCGTCGGCGAACTGCACGAGATCGATGATCCGGGTCGATTCGGGACGGACCTTGTCGAAATCGTCCTCCGAGAGGACGACGTAGCGCCCTTTCTCGAACTCGTACCCTTTCACGATCTCGCTGTTCGGCACCTCGCGGTTGCAGTGCGGGCACCAGCGCTTCTGCTGGATCCGCGTCTGGCACTCGCCGTGCAGCTGGTTGAAGGAGATCATGGCGCTCGATTCCGTCGCAGGAAACACCTTGATCGGAATGTTCACGAGGCTGATCTTGAGAAACCCCTTCCAGGTCGCTCTGGCCGCCATATCTGCCTCTTATCGGCTGAAAACGATCGTTTAGGGCCGCCGGCTCTCGGCCTCAGGCGTCATCCCGCTCGTCGTGGGTGCCCAGGTCCAGGCCGGAGCCGCCGAAGTGTATCGTGTGCTCGCCAATTTTGTCGCGAAGCAGCCGCCGGGCCGCACGATATTTGTCGCCCGGGACGATGAGACGGCGTGCAAGATTGCGCAACCGCGAGACGACGATCAGCGTCACCTGGTGCTCGCCTTCACGCCAGCTGATGCCGCCCACCTCGCTGTAGGGGATGAATGCCGTATCGGCCCAGATGCCGTCTTCGTAGAATCCCCGCCCGATCCGGCGGCTGAGCGGCATCAGATACGCGTAGTACGCGAACATCATCGTCTCACCGAAGGCCTGCATCCGCAGGACGACAATCTTCACGAACACCAGAATGCCGAGCGCTACTCCGATCACGAGTGCCGTCCAGTAATACGGCGGCTTCGGGCTCGGCCATACCAGAAGGGCGGTGGATCGCCGTTTCAGGTAGCGGGTGTAGTCGAGGACGAGCTTCGTGTTGGCGACGAAGAAGCCCGCCCCCAGCAGCAGGAGAATGCCGGTGAGAAACCGCTGCGTGCTCACGAACCGATTTTAGACCGTCGCCACGGCCGCGAGGTGCGGATCGAAACAGTGGCGGCAGCGCGCTTCGTACAGCCCGGCTGCGCCCACGAGCACGCGATCGCTGCTGGCGACGAGCCGCTGCGTGTGATTGGCGGGATCGCCGCAGACGACACAGATGGCCAGCGTCTTGGTGATGTACTCGGCGATCGCGAGCAGCTGCGGCATCGGCTCGAACGGACGACCGAGGTAGTCCTGGTCGAGGCCCGCGACGATGACGCGCATGCCGCGATCCGCCAGCGTGTTGCAGGCGGCCGGCAGACTCGCATCGAAAAACTGCCCTTCGTCGATGCCGACGACGTCGGTATCGTCCGCGACGACGGTCAGAAGTTCGGCTGAGGTGCGAACGGTCGCCGACGCGATCCGCATGTCGCTGTGGGACACGATGTGATCGTCGCTGTAGCGGTTGTCGATGAGCGGCTTGAAGATCTGCACCTGCTGTTTCGCGATTTGCGCGCGGCGCAGCCGCCGGATCAATTCTTCGCTCTTGCCGCTGAACATGCTGCCGACGATGACCTCAATCCACCCGTGGTGGCGAAGTCGGCCGCCGCCGGTGGCCTGATGATCGGGCAAACTCCCCTTCATACGCGGCCCTGATATTCGCCTGTTTCGGTATTGACCCGGATCCGGTCGCCCTCGTTGACGAACGACGGCACGTTGACCACGAGCCCCGTTTCAAGCGTCGCCGGTTTGATCTGGGCGCTGGCGGTCGCACCCTTGATACCGGGCACGGTCGCTTTCACGACCAGATCCACGGTGGGCGGCAGCTCGATGCCGACCGGCTCCTCGTGATAGAACTCGACGCGGATCGTCATGTCGGCCATCAGGTACTCCTTCGAGTCGCCAAGCGCCTCGGCCGAAATGTGGACCTGCTCGTAATTCGACGTGTCCATGAAATAAAAGAGGTTGCCGTCGTTGTAGAGATACTGCATCTCCCGCTCGTCGAGCACCGCACGCTCGACGTCTTCCTCTGCCCGAAACTTGTAATCGTTGAGGGTGCTCGTCCGGATATTGCGCATGCGCACCTGAATGTGTGCGCGCTTGTTGCCGGGTGTGAGGTGGTGCAGATCGAGGATGCGGAAGAGGTCGTCGCCCACCTTGATGAGCATGCCTTTCCGCAGCCGCGTCGCCTGGACGGAGTAAGCCATCGTGCGGGGATCCTCGTGCGCGCGAGCGCGCCTGTATATCCTTGCGATCGTAGCACATATGGTCGCGCGCGCGCGCGAACCGTGCTACGATCGAAGTCGTGGCCTTCACCCGCTGGGACCCGCTCCGTGATCTGCTCGCGCTGCATGAGCAGCTCGGTCACCTGGTCGGGGCCGACGCACCCGGCTGGACCCCTCCGGTCGACCTGTACGAAACCAGCGCCGAGTTCGTCCTCACGGCGGAACTGCCGGGCCTCGCCCGCGACCAAATCGAGATCCACGCCGAGGAGTCGCGTGTCGTCATCCGCGGCGCCCGCGCCGGTGAGAAGACCGGCCGGAACATTCCGTGCGAGCAGTTCCATCGCGTCGAGCGGGGCCACGGCCGCTTTTCACGCGCCTTCGCCCTGCCCGAACCCATCGCGGTGGATGCGATCACTGCGGAACTCAAAGACGGCATCCTGACGGTGACCATGCCGAAGACGAGTGATCGCACGGCGCGACGGATTGCCGTCAGCTGATCGATGGTCCGACGCGCTACCCTACCGCTGGTGCTGATCGTCGGCGGGTTCGTCGCCGGGCTCGTCGTGACCGGGCGCATGCGAACGGCAGCCGATTCGCGCGCCGAACCGGCGCCGGCCGCCCCCCTCGCACAGACCGCCGCCGCCCGGCCGGCGCCTGTGTCGTCGTCGCCGCTGGGGGGCCCTGATTTTACGCGGGTGGCCGCGCAGACGGTGAGAGGAGTCGCCAACATCTCCTCGCTGCAGGTCACGCGGGCGTCGAACTCCCCTTTCGCGGCCGATCCGTTCTTCCGGTACTTCTTCGGCGACGAAGACGTGTTCGGCTCGCGCGATCGCCGGTCGATGAGCCTGGGGTCGGGCGTCATCATCTCTGCTGACGGCTTCATCGTCACGAACAATCACGTCATCGGCGAGAACCTGCGCTCGACGACGCGCACCGAGATCACCGTCGCGCTTCCGGGCAGGCGCGAAGTGCGCGGCCGCATCGTTGGCACTGATCCGGCGACCGATATCGCGCTCGTCAAAGCCAACGTCACCGGTCTTACCGTCGTGCCCTGGGGCGACTCCGGTCAATTGAAGGTCGGCGAGTGGGTCCTGGCAATCGGCAGTCCGTTCCAGCTGAGTCAGACGGTTACGGCCGGGATCGTCAGCGCCGTCGGTCGATCGAACGTCGGCTTCGCCGACTACGAAGACTTCATCCAGACCGACGCCGCGATCAACCCGGGCAACTCCGGGGGTGCGCTGATCAACACGCGGGGCGAACTCATCGGGATCAACACCGGGATTTTCAGCCAGAGCGGCGGCTACCAGGGGATCGGGTTTGCTGTCCCGAGCAACCTCGCGCGGCACGTGGTCGACGACCTCATGAAATTCGGCGAAGTGCGACGCGGATCGGTCGGGTCGATCAGCGTCGAGAAGCTGACGCCGGAGTGGGCCCAGGAGCTGGGCGCATCCTCGACGACCGGCGCGCTCGTTTCACGAATGACACGCGCCTCCGAGGCCTTCAACGCCGGCATCCGGCCAGGCGACATCATCGTCGGCTTCAACGGCCAGCCGGTCGAGGACCCGTCACAGTTCTCGCGGATGGTCGCCGATGCGAAGATCGGCACGACGGCAACGGTCAAGGTACTGCGCAACGGCCGGTCGATGGAGTTCAAACTGCCGATCGTGTCGAGCTCGAGCTCGCGGTCGAGCCGCTGACTGCCCACCAAGCCTCGAAATCCTTGAACGAGCGGCTCAGCCGCACCGGCGGTGCCAGTTCTTCGGCGACGACCTCGGTCGTCTTGTAGCCGTTGCCCGTCACGCACACAACCATGGACTCGCCGCGCGGGATCGCGCCCCGGCGCACGAGGTCGATCGTCGCCGCGAGCGTGGTGCCGCCGGCCGGCTCGGTGAAAATGCCCTCGGTTTCAGCCAGCAAGCGAATCGCATCGACAATCTGGTCGTCGCGCACACGCGCCGCGCTGCCGCCCGTCAATCGGAGGCTCTGCAGCACCTGATAGCCGTCGGCCGGGTTGCCGATCGCGATCGATTTGGCGAGGGTCTTCGGCCGCACCGGCTCGGGATGTTCCAGGCCGGCGTCGAACGCGTCGACGACCGGGGAGCATCCCGCCGCCTGCGCTGCATGGACGCGCGGCAGCTCACCCTCGACGAGCCCAATCCGGCGGAGTTCGTCGAAGCCGCGCACGATCCGAGGCAGCAGCGTGCCACCAGCAACCGGAGCGACGACGTGCTTCGGATACGCCCATCCGAGCTGCTCGACGATCTCGAAGCCAACCGTCTTGGCGCCCTCGGCGTAGTAGGCGCGCAGGTTGATGTTCACAAACGCCCAGCGGTAGCGGTCAGCGACCTGCGTGCAGAGGCGGTTCACATCGTCGTAGCTGCCGGCGATGGCCAGGATCGTCGGGGAAAAAATCCCTGAACCCACCCGTTTTCCCAGTTCGAGGTTGTCGGGAATGAATACGCAGCAGTCGACACCGAGGCGCGCGGCGTGCGCGGCAACGCTGTTGGCCAGATTGCCGGTCGACGCGCAGGCCAGCACCCGGAATCCGAGCTCCAGCGCGCGGGTGGCTGCAACCGAGACGACGCGATCCTTGTACGAGAGCGTCGGATGATTGACCGAATCGTCCTTGATGTACAGCTCCGCGACGCCGATCCGCGCGGCCAGACGGTCACAGCGCACAAGCGGCGTGAAGCCCGAGTGGAGTCCGGTCCGTGGATCGCCGGCGATCGGCAGGAGCTCCCGATACCGCCAGAGATTCTTCGGGCGCCGCGCGATCTCCTCGCGCGTCAGCGCCACGGCGCGGTAGTCATAGAAGGGCTCGAGCGGGCCCAGACAGCGCTCGCATACATAGGTCGCCTCGGCCGGGTATCGTGCTCTGCACAGGTGGCACTGCAGTCCATCGAAGGTGTTCACACGGCCTCCTGACACGGAAACGGGGCACCCGCTGCGTGAAGCTGGAAGTCAGATGTCCAGGACGGGGCGGGGACGACGGCGGCGGGATCGAGGGCGATGGCGGCGATGTCGCTGAGGATGGCGACGGCGGTTGCCTCGCCGCCGGCGCCGGCACCAAACAGGCCGGTCTCGCCCGAGTGCGCGCCGTCGATGATTGCCGCGTTGGCGGGACCGGCCGCGCGCGCGAAGAGCGACGTGCACGGCACGACGGTGGGCGCCACGCGTGCAGTCAAGATTCGCGTCGTCTCGTCGAACTCCGCGCGTGCAATCTGGCGAATCGTCCCGCCTTGCCGCTGTGCGGCCTCGAAATCCGAACCGCGGATTGCGGCGCACGTCAGCGCGTCGATGTCCTCGGGATCGACCGCGAGGCCGAATGCCAGGCCGCACAGGATCGCGAGCTTCGCCCGCGCGTCGTCGCCACTCAGATCAGCGGTTGCGTCCGCTTCGGCGTACCCTCGCGCGCGCGCCTCGGCCAGCGCCTCCCGCAGCGAGCACCCGGTCGATTCCATCCGCGACAGCACCGCGTTGGTCGTGCCATTGAGGATCGCGGTGATCGCCCGGATGCGATCGCCCGCGAGGCCCTCGGCGAGGGCGCGCACGATCGGGATCGCACCGCCGACCGCCGCTTCGAACCGCAGCTGGCGGCCCTGGCGGGCCGCCGTGCGCAACAGCTTGCGCCCGTGCCGCGCGATCGCCCGTTTGTTGGCGGTGACAACCGATTTGCCGGCCAGCAGGGCGGCCTCGATCCATTCCACCGATCCGGGAGCCCCCACCAGTTCGACGACGATGTCGGCCTCGCTGCGGAGAATGTCGTCAAACGACTCGGTCCACGCGACCGA
>JBPYEE010000057.1:0-3168 GCA_051985095.1 Vicinamibacterales bacterium
CCGGGTCGCGATTGGCGCACGAATCAAAGTGACGGTCGAAAACGACGGCCGCGATACCCGCACCATCTATCGCTCTGTCGTCAGCGGAGGCTCGTTCGGCGCTTCCCCGCTCGAACAACACATCGGCCTGGGACACGGGGCACGCATCCTCGATCTGGAAATCTGGTGGCCGACCAGCAACACCAGGCAGCATTTCCGCGGGATTCAGAAGGATCAAGCCGTGGAAATCACTGAGTTTGCGTCCGATTTCAAAAGACTGGTCAGGCAGCCTGTCCGTTTGGGCGGCCCGCGGAGGGGGCGTTGAACCTGTACCGGCATCAACGCCGCATTCGGATGTTGCTCCCGCTCTTGTTGACGCTGTGGTCGGTCCGCGGAGTCGCCGGGCAGCAACAGTTCCCAGTCCGCGGAATGGTCATCAGCGTGAATCGACCGGCGCGGACGTTCACCGCATCGATCGACGCCATCGCGGACTACATGCGCGCGATGACGATGCCGTTCGATGTTCGCGCGACCGGCGAACTGGAAGGTCTGAGGCCCGGAGCCATCGTGGAGTTCACGCTCGTAGTCAATGAGCAGTCGTCGTACGCCCAAAACATTCACATCGTTCGCTACGAGAGCGTGGAGCAGGACCCGTTCACCGCCAGCCGTTTGACGCTGCTGACCGACATCGTCCGTGGCTCGGCCGCCAAACAGGTCGCGGTCGGGGAGCCGGTCGCCGACTTTGCGCTGACCGATCAGAAGCGTCAACGTGTCAGGCTCTCCGATTTCGGCGGCAAGCTCCTCGCGTTGAACTTCATCTACACAAGCTGTCCGCTCCCGAACTTCTGCGTTCGCCTCGCAAACAACTTCAACGCGCTTCAGAAACGCTTTCAGCGAGAGCTGGGCCGGGATCTGGTGCTGTTGACCGTCACCTTCGATCCCACGCACGACACGCCCAGCGTGTTGGCCAAATACGCCAGCCAATGGAGCGCCAAGACGGCCAATTGGCATTTCCTGACCGGGCCGCCGGCCGAGATTGAACGCGTATGCGACATGTTCGGCGTACACGCCTACAGGAACGAGGGCCTGCTGGACCATTCGCTGCACACCGTGCTGATCGACCGCAACCGGAA
The DNA here is from genome assembly GCA_051985095.1 of Vicinamibacterales bacterium. Taxonomy (GTDB): domain Bacteria; phylum Acidobacteriota; class Vicinamibacteria; order Vicinamibacterales; family CAVVIG01; genus Gp6-AA45. Next base: position 1,113 of record JBPYEE010000057.1, read on the forward strand.
ACTGGCGGCAAACATCGAAGGCAATCAGTTCACCGCCACGCAGCTTGGCGATCTCGTGCAGAGTCTCCTGCGTTAAGCCGGCGAAGGCCGCGACATCGGGCGAAGGCCGCGACATCGGGCGAAGGTCGAGGCGCGGCTACCGATGCGAAGCCGGGAGACGGGCTTCAAGCTCAGCCAGCTCGTTTCGCTCGGGATGGACGCGTCGGGCACGCAGCAACCAGTCTCGCGCCTGGGCGTAGCGTGCGAGGTCAATCAAGACACGCGCGCCGCCGATCCATGCGTCCACAAGGCGGGGGTCGAGATCGACGGCGCGTTCGTACTGCACCAGCGACGCCTCGAGCTGCCTCGAGGTGCGCAGCGTGTCGGCGAGCCGGAGTCTGGCAACCGGAAGGGTTGGATCAGACTTCACCGCCGCCGCGTACTCCTCGATCGCTTCGCGACGACGCCCATTCGCGTCGTCAATCGCACCCAGACTGAAGTGCGCGTTCGCATTGTCGGGCGCACGTTGAATGACCGCGCGAAATTCCCTTTCCGCGTCCAAGGCGTGCCCAGAGGCGTACAGCGCGGCCCCGAGCCAATACCGAAGCGCCACGTCGTCTGGCTTCAGCTCGAGGCCTTTGCGAAATTCCGCAATGGCGGCCGGCCAGTCTGCGCGCTTCAGCGCCTGCATCCCACGATGCTCTGATCCCATCGAGCTGTCCAGGACGTCATCGTCGGATTGCATCAACGGATCGTCGAGCTCCGGGGTTACGTCGCCCCGCTGCCGCAACTGCGTCTCTGCCTTCTGGGGATCGCCGAGCGCCCGGTAGGCTATCCCGAGTGGATAGTGCACCGCCGACGCGCGTCCATCTATGGCGAGAACTCGCTCGAAATCCTGTGCGGCATCGGCGTACGCCCTCACCGCGAGGGCCGCGCGGCCGGCGCCGAACCATGCGGCCGCCGATTGCGGTTGCAGCGACAGCGCACGGCGGAACGCGGCCTGCGCGTCTTCAGATCGCCCGTCGTCCAGATATGTGGCGCCGAGCCAGATGAGCGGGGTTGGGTCTGCAGGACTGAGGCGCGAGGCGTGCTGGAACGCTGTGGCGGCTCGCGACCGGTCGCCCTTCCTGAGGTATGCGTGGCCGAGGTAGTACGACCAGCGCATCTCCTCAGGCGCTTTCGCTTCGGCGTGCAAGTAGCAAGACACAGCCAGATCGTTCAGTCCCACGGCCATGAGCAGCCGCGCCAGGTCACCGTAGGCGGCGGCCACGTCTGTCGGCGGTGTGGCTGGATTCTGCAGCTTCGCGTCGAGCGCCATGTGCCGGTCGCGGATCTGACGTTGGACGGAGCCCTCAAGCGACGACAGATCTGGCAGCGCGATCGGTTCAGCAGGCGGTAAACGCGCCTGCTGCGAACAGGCTGCGGCGAGCACGAGCAGGGCCGCTGTGACGGCAAGGCGCTGCCCGGTCACCGATGGCTACCCTCGACAAGGGTCGTGTATCGATTGACGGGAAGATCGCTCCATTCTTCCACGCGCCCGTCGGGCCATACGACGCGAACGCGCGGCCGCTCAGCCGACGGCCCGAGCCCCACGAGCACTCTCGGGTCATTGGAAGACGCGTAGCTCCCATCGGCTCGCGCACGCCGCCAGAGCGTCGGCCGGTTCTCCCGGACGACGGCGACGCGAGCGCCGAGTGCGTCTCGAGGTGCAGCGGCGCCTCCTCCCGACCCGCCAGCAGCGGCTCGAGCGGTCCTCACAAGCCTGAGGCCGATCCAATGATTTCGGTTCCCCACGTTATTGATCAGCAGGCGCACGTGGCCGGCGTCGTTCGCCACGACCACATCAGTATCGCCGTCGTTGTCGATGTCGCCGAAAGCTGCGCCCCGGCCGACCTCCACGAGATCGAATGCGCGGCCCGCGCGATCAGTGACATCCTCGAATCGGCCGCCAACGTTCCGGAACAGCAGATTCCGTTGTGCGAGCGGAAACGGATCCCCGTTCCGGCTTGCGCGCCGCATGTTCTCGTTCACATCCCCATTGACCGACAGAATGTCGAGCCAGCCATCGTTATCGAAG
>JBPYEE010000058.1:0-8320 GCA_051985095.1 Vicinamibacterales bacterium
GACGAGAAGAACTCATCGCCGAGGACAAAGTTGCGCGCGTAGGTGAAGTAGGCGGGTATATCGAGTTCGGTATATTGCGTGTACCCCAGTAGGTCCTTACCTCCCGAAATGAGGTCGAATCCATCCATCGCTCCGCCGTCAATCGAAGTGACCGCAGCTTGAAAAGAGTGATCGATGTCATGGGGCGTGACATCCGGCGCCGGAGCGAGGGGAATCACCACGCCGGTGTGCAGGTTCCCAGAAGTCGCGCCGTCCGCTCCGGGATACGTGCCGAAGTAATTGTCGAACGACCGGTTCTCTTTCACGATGAACACGATGTGCTCGACCTTCCGCATGCCCCGTCGGAATTCGCGACGTTCGCGGCTGTTCCTGTTGCGCGCGTGGTCCGTTTCCTGTCCGAGAACCAGTCTGCCTGTCAGCCCCCCGATGATTAGGCACACGCCTGCGGCCGTTCCATACACTGCTTTCGTTCGAAACAACATAAATCTTGTCTCCTGCAGATGTCGTGACGTGGCCAGACCGATCGCGATGCTTTAGACCGCGATGGCGTCGATAAGTTACAACCGCGCGAAGGGTCACAGAACTGTAACGGTGGCAAGGACGCCACGTGATCGTTGCCAGGGCTGGCGTGTTCAAGACTAGAGGCCGGCCGCGTCCGGTTCTCGTGTGGTTATGGAGCCGTTTCGGGTCTTACAGCCAACACAAAACGGCGCACGGTCTGCTCGATCGAGGTCTCACGCTGGCAGTAAGCGGTTGAAATCATTGGATTTGATTTCGTCATCCTGGACGATTTTGCAACATCTGCTTGCGACAGCTGCGTCCCGAGTGGTCTACGCTTCGCAGCTTTGTAACGCGAGGCAGTCTTTTCATGGCCGAGCTGGCGCCAGCTCATCATCGCTCAAGGGCATGCCTGGGCGCGGGATGGCCGGCACCTGGCGCACGCACCCGCCTGACAGCATCGGTTCAGTGGACCGGTGGGATCCCCCCAGGGGTGCGACTCTCTTCAATCAGGCTACGCGAGCGCTTCCGGCTCCTGCCAATCCAACCAGCCGATCCGGATCCCGACATCCGAGCCGAACTATCGATCACGGGAGCGGGCCTACATCACACGCGGAAGCTGGGGCCGGTCGCTCGCGGTCGATAGTGCGATCGGAGAAATCAGGTCAGAGTATCCGCGATCCTGCCGATCCGAGCCGCGACACTGCTGGATCTGAGCCAGCTTGCCCCCAATTTGTCCCGGAACAAGCAACACGGCGGAATGCGGCCGAAGCGCGCCCCTTTCTAGGCAGAGAATTTTGGAGGGTTGTCCAACGAATATGTCGGGGCAGCGGTTACTTTCGACTTGAGTACCACACTCCCAGGCTAGTGCGGTAACGGCGTCGACCCGTGATCCCGCAGCCATTGCTCGATTGGTTCGTTCCTGAGCACGAAGCGGAACCCTGATGCCGCATCGGCGTCGGTGGTCCGCTGCACATCGAGATCGCTGAGCGGCACGGTGTGTTCAACCGACTTCGTCCCGCCATCTTCGATCGTGATGAAGCGCACCTGATCGTCGACGCGCCAATAATCCCTCACGGTGTATGTAGTGCCATCCTTGAACACCAGCTGGGGGTGAATAGGCGTTGTGGTGCCGATGAACACGTAAGTCGGCCATGGATTGATGAAGTACGGATTCACGAAGGTCCAGGCGGCAGACACGGTGGGCCTGACGTCCAAGTACGGATTGAACACCAGTGGCGCGCCGAACCACGGTACCCCGACGAGCGGTACGATGACTGGCACGAGTGGTCTGGTGACCAGAAGTGGACGCACAGGCGGCGGGACGAGTCGCGGCCCGGGACGTGGCACCGCTCGTCCCTGCGCGACCGCCGCTGCACTCCAGACCAGCAGCGCGAATAGCGCGAGCACGCTTGACCGCCGCATCGCTAACCCCCTTGGGAGAACGTGCTTCGCCATTGTACACCGAGGACTTAGTCGTATTTCTCGTTCAGCGCCGATCGCGTCACACGCTGCGCGCTAACATCAGCATGTTGTGCCTGTTGACCCAACCAGCCGCCTTTCGCGGACCACGTCGTCTGCTGTCTGGACGAGCGAAGGTGGCGGGTTTAGCCGTGCGCAATCATCAAATGCGGTAATGCTCGAGCCCGGCCATGCGCCGCCTGCCGGTGCCGTCGGATTCACCGGAACACTCTGGTGCTACGGAATGCGTTCACTCAACGGCGCCCCGCAGGTGGTCGACACTCAAACCCCCAAGGCGTCAATGACAGCTTGCGCGACCTTTCGACCCGAGTACTGCTGCTGGCCCGTGATGAGGCGCCCGTCGCGAACGACGAAGGCTTTGAAAAGGCCTCCCTGGACGTAGTTCGCTCCACGTTCGCGAAGGACGTCCTCGATGCGCCACGGCATCACCTTCTTGCCGACAAACGCGTCGCTGTAATCCTCCTCGACATTCGCGAAGCCGGTCACCGTCTTGCCGGCCACGAGATACGACCCATCAGAGAGCTTGAGATCCGCGAGGGCAGACGTGCCGTGGCAGTAGATGCCGATCGGCTTCTCGGCTTGATAGAAATAGAGGATCGTCCGCTTGAGGTCGTTGTTATCGCGGTAGGTCCACATCGGCGATAGACCTCCCGCAACCATCAAGGCATCGAACGAGTCGGGGCTCAGATCAGCAAGCGCAGGTGTTTTTTCCAGGAGCGCCATGCACTCGGGCGTGTTGACGAACCCCATCGTGATCAGATCGTTCGCCGACCACTTGGATGGATCACGAGGGTCGCTGAGCGTGTCCATGACGACCTTGCCTCCGTTCGGGCTCGCGATAGTGACTTCGATGCCGCGTTCGGTGAGCTCGTAGTACGGGTGCGTCAGCTCGGCGCCCCAAAACCCGACCGGCCACCCGACGGTACTAGCCGTCGTCGGGTTGGCCACGACGATCAGAACCCGCTTGGGCGTCGACGAGACGAGATCGGGCCGCATGTGGTGGTCGGCCACCTGCCGGGACGTGTCGCTCTTCATATGGGCCTCCTGGGTCTCTTGTGCCATCGCTCACTCTGACAGGCCCGCTTGCGCTCAATCACCGATCGACCGCAATGGCGCCCGAAATGCCGTTGGACCGATATCTGATGTCGATAGGATCCCTCGATTTGGTCGATTGCGCTAGGCACTCCGCGGTGAGCCGCTTACCTTAAAGTAACGGCGTATGGCAAAAGCGCATGTTCGTGAGCGCACCCTCGAATCGCGAGACGCGATCGAATTGCTCTCCAATAAATGGCGCATCGCGGTGTTGCACCTGCTCTCACCGGGACCCCTGCGGACCAGCGAATTGCAGCGAGCGCTGGAGCAAGTCTCACCGAAAGTTCTGACGCAGACCCTTCGCGGGATGGAACGTGACGGTTTGGTGGAGCGCACCGTGTTTTCGGTCAGCCAGTTTCGCGTCGAATATGGCTTGACGGACATGGGACGTAGCGTTCTCGTCCCGCTGCGGGAGCTCTGTCTATGGGCGCGAGCGAACAGGGAGCGGCGGGATGCCGCACGACGTCTGTATGTCCGACGTCGCGAGGAACGCGACACGTGACATTATGTAGGGACGGTCATCGAGTCACGCCGCCCTCGCGCCGTAATCCTCGAAGGCCATTCAAGCGGGAGATGCGCGTCGCCAACCAAGCCGAGCGGAGACGATGGAGCGACGCGATCGCGTGGGCGTCGACTGTTTTCACCGCAATGGCGTGAATGTCCAGATACAATCGGCCTCCAGCATCGTCTTGCGTCCATGCGGGTATTGTCACGACGTAGCGGTTCCCCCTCCGCTTGACGCTCGCGTTCAAGACGCCGACTGCCAGTTCAGTCGATCGCTCGAGCTGTGCTCAGTGAAGCAGGTAGACGTCGCCGTAGTCCGTCCCCGGGCGTTCGTCGATACCTCTCGCCAGAAACAGCCCGGATAGGTCGGTCACCACGCCGAGCGTTCTCCGAAGATCCAGACGCTCCGGCCACTATCAACAACGTCGCGGGCATCATCATTCGGAAGCGCCGTGAAAACAACGCCGCCTCACAGGGAATACAAGCCGTCGCCCGGGCGCTGACCGGCGTGATCAATCACAGCTTCCAGGGCGTTCAGTCGTCGGACACCATGCCGTGGACGCAGAAGCAAATCAGCAATCAAACGGCGAACAGCCGAGGTGTGACTGTTCGCGGCATTTTGACTCAAAAACAGATTGACTCACGCGCACCTTCTCCATAGAGTAGCCACAAATTTTTCATAAGTCGGCCTCAACCCAGGTGAAGGAGGCGGACATGGTAGCTCGAGCTCTCGGCGTCTTTGCGCTGCTGGGATCTATGCTGGCGAGCATTCCCGCCGCCGCGCAGTCTGGCCAAGGCAGCCTCAACGGCTACGTCAAAGACGAGCAGGGCGGGGTCCTACCAGGCGTCACTGTCACGGCCACCGGACCCGAACTCCTGACTCCGGTCGTGGCGGTGAGCGACAGTGCAGGGTACTACCGCCTGCAGAATCTACCTCCCGGCACGCTGACATTGAGCGCCGAGCTCGTGGGATTCGCCACGTTCCGGCGCGAAGGCATCCTGATGCGCGCCGGCAGTACTTTCACGATCGACGTCGAGCTGAAAGTCGGGACACTCTCCGAAACCGTCACGGTCGCGGGCGAATCGCCAATGGTCTCGACGGGATTGCCGACCAAGACGCTGACGGTCGAAGGGGATCTCTTGCGTGCGGCGCCGATCAGCCCGCGGCGGGCGTTCAGCGATGTCCTCGACATGGCGCCTGGCGTCAACTCGCGCAACTCGGACGGGGCGAGCGGCCAGCGCATGTACTACTTCCACGGGACAACGCTCTTCTCAACGGTCATCATGCTCGAAGGTGCGCCGGCCGGTACCTATAATGACGCGAGCGCCTTTCAAATCAATATGGGAGGCGAGACCGTCGCCGACGCAGAGGTCAAGCTGGGCGGAGTCGACGCGAGCTCGCCGACGGGGACCAGCGTGGTGATGAACATCATCGCGCCGCGCGGTGGCAACTCGCTCAAGGGCACAGTGCAGTACGAAGGGGCGAAATTTGCGTGGAACAGCGACAACACGCAGAACAGCGTCGCGCCAGGCGGGACGCCGACCAGCCAGTCGATCAATCAATGGGATGCGTCCCTTGGCGGCCCCGTCTTGAAGGACAAGATATGGGCGTTCGGTGCGTATCGATATGCCGATCTGGGCATCGGCGTCAGCCGGCTTCCGTTGGACCTTGGGTTCGATACGCGCTTCCCGGCGATTCAACCCAATTTTCAGGCCTTCAACAACTACAGCAAAGGCAACCAGCAGTTTGTCAAGGTCACGGCGCACCTGAACGAGAAGCATGAGCTGACGACCTTCTACCAGTACCAGCACGCCACCAGTTCCAGCGGTCGTGAACGCGATTTGGTTCAGATTTGTTGCAGCGATGCGGGCGGCGGCGTGTATTCGAGCCAGCTGCAGTCAGTCTGGACGAATCGGCTGACGACAAGCATTTCTGCTTCGTATAACAACAAAGGTGGCAACAGCTTGTCAGCGGCGGCGCAGTCGCAAGGCAACGCGCCCCAGATCACAATCTCACAAGCGGCCCCTTTGTCACGGGGCGTCCCGAGCAGCACAGGAGTCCTCGTCATGGACGGCGTGCAGATGGTGACGCAGTCGCCCGCTTCGATGATTGTCCTTCGAGGAGATCTGACGTATTTCAAGGAAGGCTGGGGCGGCTCGCACGAGTTCAAAACCGGCATCTGGGCAGCGCCGCGGCTTGCCAGGGACCAGACGACACAATACGTCAATGGCGGCTTCACGCTCGAGGAACTCCGCCAGGTCGATCCCAACAATCCGGCCGCCGGCTTGGTTCCATTTCATGAGCAGTTTCAGTCAGCGACGAGCGCACTGACTTTGTCTGAGCGCGACCGCGATGTGGCGTTCTACGTTCAGGACTCATGGAAACCGCATCCTCGCCTGACCGTCAATCTGGGTGTTCGCACCGACTTCGTCCATCGACACGACGAGATCTTCAATGTCGATCGCGAACGGGCAACACAGGTCGGCCCGCGGGTCGGTGTGTCGTACATGGTGACGGCGGATGCCAGGAACGTGCTGCGTGCGTCCTTCGGGCGTCTCTACGAGCAGACCAACGGCCGCGACTACATTGTTACCTTTGCGGCAGGATCACCCGTCGGATCGACGATCACCGACAAGTACTCGACCAAGGGCGACGGCGTGTACGACATCACGATCATCACGCCAGCGGCCACGGCGAGCGTCTCACAGGCTCAGTTCAACAAGAACCTGCACAATCCTTATGTAAACGAATTCGTCGTGGGGTTCGCGAAGCAGTTTCCCGGGCGGATCGCGCTCGACTTCTCCGCGACGCATCGCGACCTGAAGGATGGTTACACGCTGGTGGATGTCAACGGGATTTATCCATCGGGACCGAATCAGCCGTTCGGCGGCTTTGGCCTGGTCGATCCAAACCTGGGCCAGATTCTCCAAGAGAACAACCGCACATGGGCGTACGTCGAACTGAACGTCCTCGAGGCGACAGTCGCCAAAAATCTGTCGCACAACTTCCAGGGGACGCTGAGTGTGACGCGTCAATGGCAATCGATCCAAGGCACCTGGGGGCCGACCGATCCGGCGCGCTTTCTCAATCCTGGCGCCTTCCCCGACAACCACGACCTGTCCCAATATCTGTTCGGCAACGGAGACACCAACACCCTGAGCGGCGGCGGCCGCGAGTCGGGCGTCGCCTATCGGCCCTACTCGATCCGACTGGCCGGCCAATACTTCGCACCCTTCAACTTCACCATTGGCGTCAGCTACGTCGACCAGGCCGGCGGTTGGGTGGGTCCGATCGTCACGATGCTGCCCAAGGCGGATCCAGCGTTCGGGCCTTCGCTGATCACGCTCGCGAACGGCACGACACAGCCCAATCCACTGGCCACGACGATCAGGTATTGCGGCTCAGCGACGCTGCCATGCGCGGCGAATCCGATTCGCAGCGACGGGCAAACGCGCAACGAGGATGAGCGATATCTGCAGCTGCATGTCACCCGACAATTCTCGATCGGTGGGTCGCACAAGATCATGGCGGGAGTCAACATCTTCAACCTGTTGAACAACGGTGCGGAGACCCAATGGAACACCGGCGCCAATCAGATCTACTCGCCGAACTACTTGTCGCGATTCAACCGGACGAGCTCCCGACAATTACAGCTCAACTTCAAGTACAGCTTCTGATCAAAGGCGGTGCCGCGTCACGCCGATGCGACACCACCGCCACGACGGTATCGGTGCGATGAGCCACTAACCAGGAGGGACTACCGTCCTCCACAATGCGACCGGACGCAGCGATCGCTGTGTCTCATCTTCGGATCGGTCGTATTGGATGGTGTCTTCAGTCGGTTGAAAGAAGCTTACGTCGGATCGACCCGTCAGTCCTCCGACTGTCGCTTCTCACCGTCGCCGGCTGGCTTGACGATTGAGAGGCACTCGTGTCAACGCTGATGACGGCTTCGGTTTCCCAATGGCCGAGGTGGCTGCGGGAATCGCTCGATAAGCCGCGGCTCACGAGCGGCATGCGGGAAATTCGGTAGGAAGTGTCAAATTTGAAATTTCAGTGACCCACGGCACCGTCACTGTCGACGTCACTGGCCAGCGTCTGGTAGGCTGTCGCTTCCGCTGATTGCCCGCTGGGCAGGAGGACTTCTCGAAAGGATTTTCTCCGGCCCCCGACAGCCGGTATTTCAATGCCGACCGACCCTATCGGCACCCAAGCATCGCCACCGGCTGTAGCCGTCTCGCAGCCCGTTTCCTCTCCGCTCACAAGAGCGGCGATTTTTCTCGTCGTCACGATCAATCCCGGCGACGAAAATCGGGCTCCGGTTCTTGCCCTCTGCGCCGCTCTCTCCTCGCTTCTGCGCGCCGTTGGTTTTCGCGCCGTCGAAGGCGCTCTCTCCTGCATCATGGGCTTCGGTTCCGATGCCTGGGACCGCCTCTTCCGTTCACCACGTCCGGCCGAACTTCATCCCTTTTGCGAAATTCGCTCGGGTCCACGGCACGCTGTCTCCACGCCCGGCGACTTGGTCTTTCACATCCGTGCCAAGCGCATGGACCTCTGTTTCGAGCTCGCCGCGCAAATCTTGACTCGCCTTGCAGCCGCCGTCATCACCGTCGACGAAGTGCACGGCTTCCGCTACTTCGACGAACGTGACCTCCTCGGCTTCGTAGACGGCACTGAAAATCCAACAGGCGGCGCAGCCGTCGACGCCGTCTTCATTGGGAATGAAGATCCCGCTTTCACCGG
>JBPYEE010000059.1:0-6927 GCA_051985095.1 Vicinamibacterales bacterium
CAAACGACGTCGGCTCATCACCGATCTCGGCGCCAGCGATTTTGCAGTTTTGGAAGACGGAAAGCCTCAAATCATTCGCGCGTTTTCAGGAGGAACGGAATCCGGACCGGAATTGCATGTGGGGGTCCTGCTCGACGTCAGCGGGAGCCAGGAACTCGATCTCGCATTTACTCAGAGTGCCGCAATCAAGTTCTTAAGATCACTCGACGAGGCCGTCGACATTACATTCATCGACTTTGCGACCAACGTGAGAACCGCTCATTACCCTCGGAGCAACTTCTCGGATCTCGTCGACCATATCTGGACGTTGAAGACGGGAGGCTGGACGTCGCTGTACGACGCGATTGGCGTCTATCTCGACGGTGCCGATGCCCAGGACGGTCGGAAGGTCATGGTGCTCTATACCGACGGCGCAGACACACGAAGCAATCTGAGTCTCGTCGAGCTGATGGGTCTGCTCAAGGCGTCAGATGCGACGGTCTATGCCATCGGTGCGCTTGATCATCAACCGGAGGGCGTTCGCACCGCACAGCAAAAGATCCTTGAACAGATTGCAGAGGCGACCGGAGGTGCCGCATTCTTTCCGGAAAAAATTCACGATCTCGACCGGATCTATACACAGGTCATCGGAGAAGTTCGTGCGCAGTACACGATCGGCTACATCTCCAGCAACGACACCGCCGATGGCACCTGGCGGAAGGTCGAGATCAAGGTCACGCGACCGAACGCTAAGCACCTTCGCGTGCGCGCTCGAAAAGGATATTACGCCGCGACGAAAGCGTCAGCCCACGGGGTCACACCTTCGAGAGATTCGAGATAACACATTACACCGCGGCGGCACTTGTTCGATTTGTCCAGTTGATCAAAACGGCGAAGCCTTCCACCGTAGTCCGTGCGACTGTCAACAAGGGGTCGCGCGGGACGGGGTATCGAGGAAAACGGCGGCCGTGGCAAGGCTCCGACCAGTCCGCGCAGGGCCACACGGATGTTGACTCCGACCCCGCCGCATTAAAGCAGACGAATCAACATGACAACGGCGAAGATGATGAACTGCCTGACGCAGCGTATGTGACTCAGCCGACGCAGCTTTCGCACCTTGGTGGCCGCCATCGCCACACCGGGTGATGGAACGCGCGTGCCCCGTTCCTCAACCTGACAGCGCAACGCCGCATAGAACGGTTCTGCGGTCACCGACGACTCCAGCTGCAGGTAGGCCAGTCTGTGTTCACGGGCGATCCGGTCAATCTCGGCGACGAGAGTGGTCGGTGACGGGTGGCGCCCACGCATCGATATGACTGGCGGATAGTCTTTCGCCGAAATCCCGCGAACGGCCCCGTGATGGATTTCCAGAAACCAGAGCGCCTCCTTAGGGCGGAGCTCGTAAGTCCGCGTGCGACCGGCCGAGAATCGATTGAGTCGTGGCAACAGTTTTCGAGCCCGGGCCACGGTCGGAATCGTTCGCGGAACCGGGCGAAAGTTCGGGCGCCGGCCGGAGCGATTCCTGAACTCGCCGCCACCCGTTGGGGTTGATCGCGAAACACCGAGGGCAGCCGCGACCTCCGAAACCGACTGCGACCCGACCCTGGCGAGCCGATCCGGCGGGTCGGCGCGTTCGGTCGTCCTGTCGACCTTCAACCGCCTCGCTCGCTGCAGGCGTGGTTCGTTAGACATCGTGCCGATCAACGCGCGGATGTCCGGCGAACGGCTGGTCCACCGACGCGGTGACTGCTCTTCCCGGTCCAAAAGAGTCTGAAGGCACGCGGATGCCCACGCGATGACCGTCTCCGGTCGGATGATGACGACGGCTGATCGCCACTCGGTCCAGATCCACGACAGCCAACCGACGGCAGTCGGTCGTGGAGCTGGTGTCGCGAGGCGAGAATCTCGAATTGGAGCGCCGCACAGAGCGTATGGCCAGTCGCCGATCTGACGCAGCGAAACGACGACGGACAGCCTCGCCGGGAAGCCTCTCCGCGAATGGCAGCAACATCAATCGGCTCAATTAGTACCGCGTCTTCGAAATGCACACGGTGCCAGAAGCGCGAGGGAGGCGAAAGACAGCGACGGTCCCTGGAACCGGGATGCCAACACATCTCCTCCCCGGATCTCCAGCGTCGGTGATCGGCAGAGGCTGTGCCGGATCCGGGCTGCAAGGAATGCAGGCTCGATCGTTCTCAGGGTATGACGGCGGATCCGCGCCTCTATCAGATAACCACACTGGCGTCGCTGCTGGCTTACGGCATCGGCTGGCTTGATTTCGACATCACCGTCGCGCGCGCGGCGCTGATCCTCGGAACAGTGCTCACGACGCAGTTCGCCTGCGACCGGCTGACGGCGCCGCAGCGCCCGGTCAATGTCCGCAGCGCTTTGATCTCCGGGCTGTCGCTCTGTCTGCTGCTGCGGACCAACTGCGCCGCGCTTGCAATACTGGCCGCCGGCGTCACCATCACGTCGAAGTTCGTCATCCGCGTCGGCGGCAGGCACGTCTTCAATCCGACCAACGGCGGCATCGTCGCGACGATGCTCTTGACCGATCAGGTCTGGGTATCGCCGGCACAGTGGGGAACCACGGCGTTCTTTGCGTTTCTCCTGTCAGGCGCCGGGACGCTGGTCGTCACCCGCGCAGCGCGGTCCGACGTGACATGTGCGTTCCTGGCGTTCTACTGCACGCTGCTGTTCGGGTGGTCGCTCTACCTCGGCGAGCCGATGACGATTCCACTGCACCGCCTCGAGAGCGGCGGCCTCCTGCTCTTCGCCTTCTTCATGATTTCCGATCCGAAGACGACGCCGAGCTCTCGTCTGGGACGGTTCGTATTCGGTTCGCTTGTCGCGTACGGCGCATGGTACGTGCAGTTCAGGATGTTCAGGACGAACGGATTGATGTGGTCGCTCGCGTTGCTCTCGACTGCTGTGCCGCTCATCGATCGCCTGCTGCCGGGCACACGTCACGAATGGTCCGCCGAGTCCGAAAGGACCGGGCCTGCTTCCGCACGGTTGGAAATTCCTGCGGCGATCGCGCTGCAAAGGAGCACGGTATGAGAGGGCTGGTTTTCGGAATCGCTCTCGCGTCGATCGTCGCGGCGTCGGCGGAAACTCTCTGGGGCTTCTGCGGCTTCTACGTCGCGAAGGCCGACACGAAGATCTTCAACAGGGCGTCGCAGGTCGTGCTGGTGCGCGACGGCGATCGCACCGTGATGACGATGAGCAACGACTTCAAGGGCGACGTGAAGGACTTCGCGGTTGTCATACCGGTGCCGACGTTCTTGCAGCGCGAGCAGATTCACGTGGGCGACAAGGCGCTCGTCGATCACATCGACGCGTATTCTGCGCCGCGGCTGGTTGAGTATTTCGATGCGAATCCGTGCGACATCCGCCGGTTCGACGCGCTGTTGCCGATGGCGGCCGTGCGGTCTACGGCCCCCGCAGCGCTCAGCGCGCGCGACTCGCGGGCAAAGAGCCTCGGCGTGACCATCGAAGCGAAGTACACCGTCGGCGAGTACGACATCCTGATTCTGTCTGCGCAGCAGAGCACCGGTCTCGAGACGTGGCTGATCACAAACGGTTACCGGATTCCGGCCGGCGCGTCGGCCGTGCTCGGCAGCTACATCCGCCAGAACATGCGCTTCTTCGTCGCGAAGGTGAACCTGGCGGAGCAAAAGGATCTGGGATACAGCTACTTGCGTCCTCTGCAGGTCGCCTACGAGTCGCCGAAGTTCATGCTGCCGATCCGCCTCGGGACCGTCAACGCGAACGGACCGCAGGAGCTGTTCGTTTACGCGCTGACCCGCAGGGGCCGGGTCGAGGCGACCAACTATCGTACCGTCAAGCTGCCGAGCGACATGGAGCTGCCCGAATACCTCACGAACCCGAAGGAGTTCACGAGTTTTTACAAGGCCATGTTCACGCATCAGCTCGCGCGGGAGGAGCTGCGCGTCCTGTTCACCGAATACGCGTGGGACATGCGCTGGTGCGACCCGTGTGCGGCTGATCCGCTGTCGCCCGACGAGCTACGCCAGCTCGGCGTCTTCTGGCAAACCGCGGGGAGCAATGTCGGCCGTGTGATTGCGCCCGATGTCTTCATCACCCGGCTGCACCTCCGCTACGACCGCGCGCACTTTCCCGAGGACCTCGTTTTCCAGGAAACCGCGGACCGCGGCAACTTCCAGGGGCGCTACATCCTCCGCCATGCGTGGGCCGGCAACGGTTCGTGCTCCCACATGCCGGCGTATCGCGCCAGCGTCAGGGAGCGGCATCAGCAAGAAGTGACGCGGCTCGCGGACCTGACAGGGTGGAGCGTCGAAGACATCCGCCGGAAAACGGGCCTGGACACCGTCGATCCGGCAGCGCCCTGGTGGAAGCAGTTGTGGAGACACTGAAGCGGGTACACTGGACGGTCATGACGACGCTCACGCTCGGTGTCGTCAACCCCAGCGCGCGATGGTGAGAGCGCCAACCTGCAATGGATGCGAGTGTCCGACGCTAAAGCCACCCTGGCGGACCGTTGGCGCGGGCGGTCCGTCACCTGACGACCACGCCTTGTCGCCATTGGCGTCCTTGCCGCAGCCATTTGCCCGTCTATATTTCGCGGTGCGCGGCGTGATCCGATAACTCGGCCGGGACTGGAACACGTCGGCCTCTCCGAACCGATCGATTCCTGTTCCCTGCTCTCGAATGCGCAAGAGTCGTTGCGCACGCCGTCAACGTGACAATGACTGATCGACGCTCGCGTTCAATCTGACATCTCAGGTGTTCAGTCGAATGAACGAGGGTGTCGTCCTCAGCAGTACCATCAGAAATAACGTCGAGCCTGATCGTCGCGGCGGTCTGACAGTTGCAGGCAAGTCGCGCCCAGGAGGACGCATGTCGAGAGCAATCTGGACCGGAGTGGTGACGGCGATCGTCGGTTTCACGGCGGTAATCGCGGCGCAGACCACCTCTTCGCCGCAGACCAACACCTCGAGCGCAACTAAACAGGTGACTGTTACCGGGTGTCTGAAGCAGTCTCCTGCGAATACACCGTCCGATGCAGCCGGGGCTGCGGGCGCGGCGCCAACAACGGGAGCCGCCGGGGCAGCAGGAGCTGCAGGCGATTCGGCCGGGCCATCATTTGTCCTGACCAACGCGACGATAGCGCCAAGTGCGGCAGCCGACTCGTCTGGTGCCGCGAGCCCGACCAATCCACCCGCAGCTGGTGCGACGTCTTCATCTGCCCAGACGTATCGACTCATCGCGAATCCGACAGCGCTCACACCACACGTTGGGAAAAAGGTGGAGCTGACGGGAACGCTTGAGGATCAGGGCAGCGGGACGCGGTCGACGGCACGTGGCGCCTCAGAAGCCAGTGGTCCGGCACTGAGAGTGCAGTCCGGCAAAATCGTGGCCGACACTTGCTCGGAGTAAGGTTGCGCTCGGGGTTTAACAGGGGCTCTGAGTGAAAGGGCAATGATTGGGAACGGGAAACCGCGAATGTTCCGCGGTTTCTCGTTCCACCGCAGAGGTCAAATTCGCGAAGACTACATGGACCTCGTTGGAGTGAAGGTTTGCCTCTTTGAAAAGTCAATCTGGTCCGGCTGCTGCCACTCGACGGCAAATCGGTCAGACGCGGCGAGCCTATCTGGTTCTGTCCCTGTGTCAACGGTCACGTCGAACCGCACCCGAAATTGCGAATCGACACCATAGACCTCAGAACGCGCACCGAGGGTGACCCCCCCGTGCGACGAATGCTCGCCGTAACTGAAGGTAGCCAGCTACGTACAGCCCCCTTGCTTTGGTAGTTGATTGCCTACAGCGGTAACGAACATCCCGGAACCGGCATGCCGCATTGGACGGATCCGATTTGTGACCGTGAGGGAGACCGCGTAAACCCGAGCGACGTTCTGTGAGATCGTCGCCTGAAGCCTGAGCGGTGAACCCGTGCCGACCAGGCAAAGGAGTGGCACGCACGACGATCGGCGGAGCCCCCTGGCGGCTCACTGGTAACCCGGTGCAGGCTGGCACATCGGAAATTCGTCCGCTTGCAGTTTCAGCGGCGACCGCCGGATTACTTGTATCTTCCGAGCCGCATGCCCGGCCGCCGAGGAAGCCTCCAACCGCTCATTGACGGCCTTCCGCCGTCGCCGGCATGTGCGGCGCGTTCGCGAGCCTTCTCTGGCGGTTCTGGCGTGCAGCGCAAGCGCGGTACGTTGGCGTTGATCGCGAAGCGGTTTCACGCGTGGGAACGGTGTCGCGCGTCCGCGTTGGGACGCGATCGATTTTGCCGTCTCAGAACCTCACAATGAGTCCGGCTGAACCCCTCGCGAACCCGACGGTCCCTGGTTCCGGAGTGAGGAAGGACACGGTGCCGAACGTACGAAAGTAGCGGAGATCGGTGCGTAGCCCCACGTGTGTGCCGAAGAAGAACATGACGCCGCCACCAAAGTCCCATGCGCCTTGCGTCGTGTCCAGTTTGAGCGCACCGTCGAACGCGTCGACCTTCGCGCGCGCAACGCCGAGGCCCGCGAGCGCATATGGACGAATGCCGGCGCCGTGCTGGCCGCCGATGGGAATGCCGAGCAGCAGGTTTCCAGTCGCGGTCAGGACGCTGCTGCCGCCGATATTGGTCTTACCGAAAAAGTCAGGGCTGTACGCGATATCCCCTTCGATTCCGACAACGCCGCCGCCCATGTAGGTGAAGCTGACACCCCAGTCGAAGCGCTTTGCATCAATCGCATCTGATATTTCATGCCCGGAATTGCCGGCGACGTTGACACCGGCGAACGGGATCACCATGCCGTCGGCGCGCGCCATGGCAGGCACCGCCACAGCGAACAGGAGGCTCATTGCGAGTGATCGTCTGAGTGACATCGGTCCTCCCCTCACGACGGGCGGTCAACGAGCACGGTATCGAAGCACGCGATGCAACAGTCGGACCGTGGCGCCACGGGATCA
>JBPYEE010000060.1:0-6101 GCA_051985095.1 Vicinamibacterales bacterium
GGGGTGCTCGCGGGACTCCGGGTCCAACTAGAGAACGGGCTGTGAGCAAAAATGAGAAACCGACCTCTGCCCCAGCGTCGCTGCACACTGTAGCGTGTTTCATGACTACGTGGGCTCGTCGCAGACGGGTGGGAAACTAGAGACTCTCTGGATTCATTGACACGACCGGGACGTTACCTCAGGATTGGAATATGCGCTGGCTCGTGGCGTTCTGCGGGTTGGCGGCGATCGTCAGCCCAACCGTGACGCCGCCTGTTCTGACGATTGGCGTCCTGCGGCGCGACGCGATTATCGTCCCCTTCGCAACCTACGAAGGCAAGGAATGGAAGGACTACTGGCCTGATCCCCGCAGCGATGTGGAGGTGCCGGTCAGTCTCAGCAGCGTTCCGCGCCGGTGGTGGGGTCGGGCGGAGCCCCGTGCGGCATGGCAGATCTGGATGGGGTCGACGTCGCAGGGCGTTCACGTCCGACAGCCAGACTGGCTGCAGACCCATTGCCAGAAGCAGGTCGGCCTGCGTACGGATTATCAACCTCGCGAATGGCCGCCGGGACCGGACGCACAACCGTACCCGAAAGATGGATTGGCCGTCTCGCCACCGCAGGCGGTCCAGCCCATCGAACGTCTCACCTCTGATTCCGTGGAAGGTCAAGAACTCGCCGAGGGCGTGCGCGTTGCGTTCAACCGGCGAGAAGAGGAGGGCGTGGCGCGCGCCGAGGATGAGGGCGCCAACATCCATCCAAGCAAGAAAGAGCTCGAGACGCTTCCAATCATGATCGAGGCGGCTTACGCGTTCGGGACCGCGCGGCGCGCGTATTGGGTCGAAGCGACTCGCGAGTACAAGAAGGGGGACACGTGCGGTGCGGTGCTGTTCGGCAGCGGATGGTTTCTGATCGACTCGGACAAGCTCGGATTCGTGGTCTTCGACGTGCAGATGGTGCCCTGCGATCGTGAAGGGGTCGAGTACATGCTTCCGCTCGGCGTGATGTCGTTCCCGCGCGGCGTGTACTGGATCGCACAGTGGTCCGGCTGGGACCGCGAGGAATACGCGATCATGGAGATCCGCCCCAAGGCGGTCGTGCAGGTTCTGAGCGCGTCGGGAGGCAGCTGTTAGCGCCGACGATGGTGTAGTCGGGCGGCGGAGTGCGCCGCGATTCTGGGCCACCGCCCACGACTGCACGAACGATCGAGTGTTGGAATTCGCCGACGCGACCCTCCTCGAGGCCGCTCGGGCGGCAGAACTCCGCTGCCGCGGCCTTTCCTGAATCCAAGCGTCACAAGAAGCTCCGCGGCGATCCGTTCCTCGCCCCATGTCCAATTGGGCGTCGCCCCACTCAGTCGCGACTGGCCCTGACGCGCATGGACGAACGTTCCTTCGCGGATCCTTCAATCTGACGCAAGGCCAACGGTGAGACGATTTCTCCCGGCGCAGACCGAAACCGCCATCGGCAATTCCGCTCTTGTTGGGGTGCGATCACGTTGTTAAGTCATCGCAAGCCCGAAAACACCTTGGCGCTCCGGCCGCGAAGGCCTCGCCCGCGAGTGATTCCCACGGCAGTCAGAATATTGGCGAGGGCACAGGAGAATCGTGTGGACGATTCTCTCACGGGAAGGTAATTGACCATCGGCGGCAGACCATACATTTGCGGACCACAGCCCGTTTGCGACATTCGACCCGATTCGAGGAGTAGACTGGTCCGCGGCCCGCTGTCAACACGAAGGGATTTTCAGTAGTGGCCGCGGTTCAGAGCACTCTCAATACACGACAGCAGGAGGGTTCAAAAGACCGAGTGCGAAGAGAACGATGATGATCACTGAGGCCAGCGCCGGAGTAACTACCGTCTCCTTCAGCGTGTAGGAGCGGACACTTGCCTCCGAGCGACACTGGACGCACCGGACGCAAAAGACCGCCAGGCCCGCCCCGGCGTTAATTCGAGCTGGCGCCGGGCCAGGTGATCAACCTTGATCGGATGATCGTCATCGTTCCGATGACGTATGCCGCAAGCCAGGGCAGCTTCATTTCCTTGACCTGCCACTCGTTGGCCCCGAGCGCTCGCGCGATCTCGTCGCGCTGGTCTCGGCTCAGTACAAGATCCTGGCTATCAATCCTGATCGCCATTGGAGCCTACCTGATGCCAGCAAGGAACGAGTTCATTTCGCGCAGGATGTCCTCCTCATTCGAGCGGAAGACGTAATGAGCTGAAGGCACGGCCTTCTCGAAGGCCGCAGCCCTGAACGCCGGTCGTCTCCAGGTCCTGAGCCTCGCGCATTGCCCGCCCAGGATCGGTTGCGGAGACCGGAAGTTCGTGCGGCACGGCGTAGATTGCCAGGATCGGCACGGACGTGAGTTTCGTGTATTTCTGCGCACCCGCCAAGATCGCCCGCTGAATGGGCGGCGGTTCAGGGGCTAGCGCCAGCATCGCAGGCGGCATGCTATCTAGCTCCTTCTCGCGCGCTTTCAGGTTCCGCTCGAAACGCGGCAACTCCGTGAGCAGCTCCTCGATGGTTGGCCGACTGTCGACGGGGCCGTTCGCTGCTGCGTGAGGGCTGGGACCGCGCTCACGATGGTTCCAACGGCGATGACCAACAACGGGAACTTCATCGTGCACCCTCCTTCGGCGAATCGGTCGCCGCGGCGCCAAAGCGCTTGGTAGTTAGACCCCGAAACGCGCGAAGCGGCCGACCCGTTCGGCTCGGCTGTGTCAGGCTACGATTGGAGAGCCGGTTCAGGTGGGATGTCGATCCGGCAACATGCGATTTCCGCCGGTGACCATCATCGTGCAACGCGGTTTCTGACGAATTCGGTGTACCGGATGGCGTTCAAGCGCGCGACCGCCGCCGCGACCGCCTATTCAGCTCGAAGCGCAGACATCGGGTCCACCTTCATCGCGCGTCGGGCAGGCACATACGACGCGATGAGCGATGTCGTGGCCAAGACCGCAGCAACCGCGACGTACGTCACAGGATCGGTCGGCTTGATCTCGAACAATAGGGTCGCGAGATAACGTGTGGTGAGAACAGCACCCAACAATCCAACGGCGAGCCCGACGCCGATCAATCCAACCCCTCGCCCCAACAACAACGACAGAATCTGCCCCGGGTTCGCGCCAAGGGCGATTCGTAGTCCGATTTCTGCCGTTCGCTGACTGACCACGTACGCCATCACACCGAAGACGCCGATCAGCGCCAGCACGAGCGCCACTGCAGCGAATTCACCGATGAGAAGAGCCCGGAACCGAGGTTGGGCCATGTTTTGTGCCGTCAGGGTATCAAGTGTCGTGAATCGCACAGGAACTCCGGGCGCCAGTTCCTGTGCGTTTCGCCTCACCGTTTCAGCCAGCAACATCGGATCGTTCGCCGTTCGGATCACGATACTCAGCGTCGCGCCGTTGTAGAAGTGCTGCAGGTACGGCATGTAGCACTCCGGGCGCGACTCGTCGGCCGGACCAGCCTGCCGTACGTCGCCGACAACGGCGACAATGGTCATCGGCTCGAGCGTATCGAAGGCACAGACGATCGTATGACCGACGACGTCCTGGCCCGGAAGCGCTTGACGAGCCAGTGTTTCGTTGACGATCGCCGTCATCGGCGCATCCCGAACGTCGCGATTGTCGAAGTCGCGGCCACGCACGAGTGGGATGCCGAGCGCGGCAAACGTTCCCGGCGCAACGATCGAGCTGACGTTGCTCGGTCCGGTGCTCATCTCGCTGGGCTGGGGTACGTGATCGATCCAGTAGGCGCCGGTCGCGTCGACACGTCCGGGCGCCGCCATCGTGGCTCCGGCGGCGACGACGCCGGGGACCTTGGACATCGCGGCCAGCAAATCTCGAAAAAACAGCGTGGCACCCTGGCGGGGGTCCGCCGTCGCCACGGTGGCGTTGGCAACGAGTACGCGTTCCGGCTGAAAACCCAGCGGGACCTTCTGAAGCGTCACGAAGCTTCTCATGAGCAGACCGCCGGCGATGAGGAGGACGACGGCTATCGCGAGTTGCAGGACGACAAGCCCTTCGCGCAGGCGACGCGTTCCACCTACGGCGACGGATCGCGTTCCGGCTTGCCGTAGGCCACTTTCGAGCTCAACGCGCGACGCCTGAAACGCAGGGGCAAGGGCAAGAAGCACGCTCGAGATCATGGACACCAGCAGTGTGAACAAGAGTACCCGCTGGTCGATCGCGACTTCATCGAGCCGCGGCACACTGCCGGGGATGAAGGCGACCAGCGTCTTCATGCCGCCGAAGGCGAGCCCTAACCCCGCTGCGCCGGCGGCGAGTCCCAGCACCAGTCCTTCCACGAGCATTTGACGCGCGAGGCGTCCGCGGCTGGCGCCAAGCGCCGCGCGGACGCTCATCTCCTGGGCGCGCGCCGTCGCCCGAGCGAGAAGCAGCGTCGCGACATTGGTGCACGCGAGCAGGAGGATGAGAACCACTGCGGCCAGCAACACGTACAGCATCAGACGGACATTCCCGACGATCTGGTCGCGCAGCCGCATCACGACGACGTGTCGTCCCATGTTGGTGTCGGGATACTGCTGTTCGAGTCGCCCGGCGATCGTGGCCATCTCCGACTGACCCTGCTCCAGCCTCAGGCCGCCCTTGAGGCGTGCGACAGCGCGGAAATTGTTGCCACCCCGGCTGACAGGATTCGCCGCATCTGGAAGAGGGATGGGAATCCAGATCTCCGTGCCCTCTGGAAAGCTGAAACCAGTTGGGACGACGCCGATGATCGAGAACGGTCTGTTACGGACGCGTATGGTTCGGCCGATGGCCTCACGGCTTCCGCCAAAATGACTCTGCCCAAACGTTTCGCTGACAATCGCGGTATTCGCTGGGCCAGGCCTGATCTCCTCCGCACCGAACAACCGGCCCGCAATCGGCTGCACCCCGAACACGCGAAAGAAATCGCCTGACACCCGACCCGCGCGCGTGTACTCGGCCTGCTCACCGACCATGACCGCATCCGCTCGCGCCCAGAAGTACGCGATGGCCTCAAAGGAAGTCGCCTGGTTCCGCCAGTCCTGGAAGTCGCCGTCAGTAATCTGGCCGCGGATTGGTCCCGCTTCGCGGGCTGCGACAGACGTGGAGAGCATGACGATTCGATCCGGATCCTGATAAGGGAGCGGCTTCAGCAGGACTGCGTTGACGATGCTGAACACTGCGGTGTTCGCACCGATGCCCATCGCAAGGGTGGTGACGACGACTGCACTGAAACCAGGATTCCGGACAAACGTCCGGAACGCATAACGCATGTCCCGCCCGACATCGTCGACCCACGCGCCGTAGCGACCCGCCCTCACGCGTTCTTTCGTCTGCTCCACGCCGCCGAGATCGAGGACGGCCATTCGCCGGGCGTCACCGGCTGATGCTCCATCGCGCACCTTGTCGGCGGCTGCCATCTCGACGAACGACTGCATTTCGTCGTGCAGGTCTCGGTCGGCATCATCGCGACGAATGATCCAGCGCAAAATCGATGCTAGACGATGAAAGAGCGTCATGCGCCCTCCAACACGCTGGTGACGGCGAACGAGACTCGATTCCACCGCTCGCGATGCTGTTCAAGCTGCCGCCGGCCGGCTGTGGTGAGACGGTAGTATTTGGCGCGGCGATTATTTTCCGTAGGTCGCCATTCGGCTTTCAGTTTGCCGTCTTGCTCCAGACGATAGAGCGACGGGAAAAGCGAGCCTGGATTAACGTGGAACTGATCGTGGCTGAGAACGGTCAGTCGCTGCGAGATGCCGTAACCGTGCATCGGCTCGCGCGCAAGGATTGTCAGGATCATCAAGTCGAGCGTGCCTTGCGGGATGTCCAGCTTCTCCACAGTGCTCCTTTAGGCCTCCCAAATGAGCAAGCGCATCGTGCCACCGCTCCTCTAGGTTGTCAAGATGATCAATCGGACGATCAAGTGTCGTGAACGCCTCGTGGGGCGCTCAAGTTCTACCACCGCGAGGCCGCGTAGCTGCCTGGGCGAGGTTTTCGCACACGATGAGGTCAGAGGGTGGTATTTTGGACTCAGCACACATGAAAAAGAAGATCGCCCTGATCGTTTTCGGTTCCCTGTTCGCCGTTGTGGCGTTGTTTGCTGCGCTGTTCTACGTGAACGGCCCCTT
>JBPYEE010000061.1:0-3723 GCA_051985095.1 Vicinamibacterales bacterium
GAATGTATCCGCGCGAGGACCCGATGGCGCGCAGGGTCGCAAACTCGATCAAGTGGTCTTTGGTGCTGGAATAGAGCGTCTGCGCCACGATGATGGTCCCCACGATCATGCCAAGCACGGCGCCCGCAAACAGCGCCGCGCCGGCGCCGGTGCCGAACAGCCAGAACGACCGGCTGCGGTCACGGAATTCCGCCGGCGTGACGACTTCCGCCCCCGACAGCGCCGTTCTGAGCGCCATGCGGGCGCTGCCGGCGTCGACGCCGGCGGCGAGGCGCACCAGGAAATACGTGGTCTTGTCCGGCGGCATGCCGACATAGCTGCGCGCCTGATCGAGCGAGGTGAATACATAGGGCGTCGTCGTGAATGCGCGGATGCCCCGGGTGACCGCCGTCACCGTGACCTTGTGATCGCGAATCTCGGCGCTGGCGCCGACCCCGGCGACGCCGAGCCGGTCGAAGTAGGACTGATCGACGGCGACGCCGCCGGGGATCGTGAGGCCGGCCATGCTGCCGGCGACGATATTCCACGGCTTCAGTCCACCGGCCCTCAGGTCCGAGCCGACGACGAACACCGGCGTCGTGCCGCCGCCGCCCAGCCGCCACTGCGAGAACCCGATCACCACCGGCACCACCTCGACCACTCCGGCGACCGACAGCGCCCTGAAGCGATCACGGTCGTCGACCGAGGACGCGTCTTCGAAGCACTTGGTGTCGCTCGGCACGATCCACAGGTCCGCCGGCGCGTGGTCGATCACGGCCGTCACCATGCGCTCGAAGCTCACAAACAGCCCCATCTGCACGGTCACGAGAATCATCGAGAACACGATGCCGACAATGGTCGCAACGAACCGCAGCGGATCGTGAAACAGATTCCGCCACGACAACCTGAGAATCAAAGACATTGCTCAATCCGGTGGTGCAATAGTGTGAGGCGGAAGTTCAGCGCCGCGTATGCAACCATGGGTATTTCCCGTTCGCACGGAGCGACCACGAGTCTACGCCAAAACCCTCTGCCTTGAAATGAGCTTTTCCGATGACCGTGAGATGCCGCGACGGCATGGCACCGCGGCGGCCTATGCATGGCGGGAAGAGCTGTGCACGCGGTCCGGGCGGCGGCCGGCTCCTCCAACAGGGCGTCACCATCACTGCTTGATGTAGATCTTCACGAACGCGCTCAAGGGTTCGCCGACGACGGCGCCGGCGGCATTGGCCTCGACATAGTAGCGCTGGTTGGCGAAGTTCTTCACATTCAGCGAAATTCCCCAGTTGTCGGCCTCGTACCCGAGCATGGCGTTACCGATCACGAACGCGGGGATCGAGTTCACGTCAGTGATGTCGCTGTAGCTCTTGTCGCGGTAGTTCACGCCGAGTCCCACCATGAACCCGGGCACGTCAGCGATCGCGAACCTGTAGGTCGACCACAGATTGGCCATATATGCCGGAACGCTCTGCGGGTGATTGCCCACCGAACTGATGCCTTGAGGATTGTCGGTGATCACAGCATCCTGGCCGGTAAAATTCGCCCGCACCCGCCACTGGTCCGTCACCTTGTAATCGAGGGAGGCCTCGTATCCCCGGGTCCTCTGACTGTCGAACACGACTGACTCGACCCCGGCGATGGTCAGCGGGCTGGCGACGTTGTCGCGTTCGATGTCGAAGACAGCCGTGTTCACGACCAGCCTGTCGCCCAGAAGCGAGAACTTGACGCCGGTTTCATATTGCAGGGCCGATTCCGGCGCGCCGATTCCGGTCTGGGCGTTCTCAGAGTTGAAGTTGGAAAGATAGCTCTTTGACACGCCGACAAACGGCGACACTCCCGGAAAAAGCCGGTACACGGCGCCGACGTTCCAGCTCACCGGCGCATCGAAGCGCTGCTGCGTGACACCCGCCGACAGCGGCACGCCTTCATTGTTGAAGGTTCCTCCGGGGACGTCGATCAGCGGCGTCAGCGCGGTATTCCACCAGTCCTGCCGGACGCCGGCGCGAACCTTCAGCCGATCGGTCACATCGACCTGGTCGGTCGCATAGAGGCTGTAATAATCCGCGGCCAGGTGATTGTCGTCACATGAAAACGACTCCCCGACGGTCTGCCCGGGCGCCAAAACGGTCTGCCCGGGCACGAATACCTTCTGCCCCGGCGCCGCGTTGCTGCTGACAACCGGCTTGCCGCACAGGAACGGCGTGTCCGCCAACAGTTCCGGGGGAACCGGCGCAAAGGCATTCTCGATATTGGCAAGCGGCGCCGTGGTGCGCTGGGTATCGATGATCTGGTGCACGTATTCGAAGCCGGTGAGCAGGGTATGGGTCATCTGCCCGGTGGCAAATTTCCACACCGGCTCGAACTGATAATCGACAGTGTTGTCGCGATCGTGCTGATTGCGAAGTTGCAGGTCGATGACCTCGCCGAACGTAGGCGAACCCTGCTTCGTGTCGATCACCGTGCTTGCGCTGTCGCCGGTTCGCAGCAGGTTGACATCCCGGTACAGATAGGACAACCGGTTGTTGATGGTCAATGCGTCGCTGATCCACCACGTGTCCGTGACCGTCGGACGAACGTAATTCTGGTTGGCGTAGGAGCCCGGCCACGAGTACTTGGCAGTGATCGGTACGCTGCTCAGGGGGGAGCCGTTGAAGTAGATGATGCCATACGAATCAGGCGTCTGGCGCAGCTGGCGGGCGTCAAGGCTGAACTCGACCGTGTGATTGTTCACCTGCCAGGTGACGTCCGGCCTGATCTCGTAATCGGAAGCCTTGAGATCGCGAAACCCGTCCGTGTTGTTGAAAGTGCCGTCGATGCGATAGTTCACGCCGGCAACACTCGAGGGCCCGGTCACGAAGAAATTGTTGTTGATGGTTCCGAACGAGCCGGCCTGCACGCTGGCGCCGTAGTGAAAATCCGGCGACGGCGCGAAGCGGACGATGTTGATCGTGCCGCCAGGCGGCCCGCTGCCGAACAGCGCCGAACCCGGTCCTTCCAGGATTTCGATGTTCTTCACGCCGTTGAGCATGTGGGAAAGCCCGCCGAGCTGGTCGCCTTCCCGGAAGCCGTCATTGTAGAACTGGGCGTTCATGCCGCGGATCAGGAACAGGTCGAGGTAGTGCCCGTCCTGACCGCCCTCGACCACGCCGCTCGCATTCGTGATCGTGTCGAGGACCGAGTTGGCGCCCTGCTGATTGATGACATCGCGTGGAATGATCTGAACGCTTGCGGGCAGATCTTCGAGCCTGGTGCCGGTCTTGCCGAGCGACGGCGCCTGCTGCAGCGGCGACACCGCGCGCGGGTCGCTGACGCCGATACCGAGATCGGCCGAAGGCGGCGGCGCGGCGGCGGGCGCCGTGCCGGCAGCCGCAGCGCTCGCCGGCTTGGCCGTCTGGCGTCGCGGCGCCGCATCGCTGTGCCTCGGCGCCCGCACCTCGATCGGCGGGAGTTCGACCGCGCCCGCCGGCGGCTCCGAGGACTGTCGGTTGCGGCCGCTCCGCGCCGCCGCCGGACCGGCGTCAGGACCGCCGTCCTGCCCGCGGGCGGCGTCCGCGGCCGCGATCAGCACACACAGGCAGCCGCCGAGGCAAACCGTACGCCGCACCGACCCCCTCATGCCCCCTCCCCCACCACGAAACTTGGTTGCCCCAAAACGCGACGACCCGCCCGCGGGCCCCGGCTGATGTCACGCGTGCGTACGAACGCGACCGCGCGGCGCCCACGCCGATCTGCAAACCCGTTCAT
>JBPYEE010000062.1:0-4587 GCA_051985095.1 Vicinamibacterales bacterium
ACCGGATATCGAAGAGGGCTACGAATGGGCTGCGTCGGAATCTCGCCCAGAGCGACGCGAAGGGAATCCGTCAGATGACACACCATCTGGTGCGGTGTCATACGACCCCATCGCCGCTCGGCGTCGGGTGTCAGCTTGGCAATCCGGCGCTGAAACGCTGCGCGCGTGGTTGCATCAAACATCGACGGCATGTCGGTGAACGAGTGTAGCCATACACGAACCCCTGTGACAACTCAGTGCCGCTGTTGACGCTGTCCTTCTCTGGTGCTTAACGTGAGAGCGTCGGCACAGTCGGCGTTCGTTGATACGCTGACGGCGTGCTCATCGCGCGCCGCCCGATGCCGGTCGTCCGAGTCTCGGCGCCGTTCGACCATCCCGACTGGATGTTCGAGCTGAACGACGACGGCTTCTGCGCACATCCCAGCGATCTGCTCACCGGCCAAAAGCAGTCCCACGTGTCAATCGTGCGTTAGAGGAGGGGCTCTCCGCGCAAGAGCGCCACAAGGCGACGTGCCCACCGCTCCGCCTCATCGAGGCTCGCCATGTGGACGTTTGCGAGAACGCGGCCGACCTGCAGCTTGATGAGCCCATGCCCGCGCCAGATGTAATTCTCGTCACCGAGAATCGGGACCGATTCGTTCGATTCGATCGGTGGGTCAAAGGACGGGGGCGGCGTCCAGGTTCGATCGGTGATGGTGCCGTCTGGGGCTCGAGGGAATGTGCCGCTCGCATACGAGCACGTCTAGCCGCTGTGGAAAAACTGTCGAACAAGAGAGACTGACGCATCTGTCCTCGAATCCTCAGCGCTTTCCGCGCGACAATAGCCGCGAAGAGGACATCAGGATGGGCGTCGACGATCGAGATGATCAGACGCCGTCGAAGCCGTGCGTCATGCTCGGCTGCCAGGGCACGATGTACTTGCATGCAGCCCAGGACCTGCCCAACGCGAAGTGGCCGTGGTTCGCGAGCTGGCGCTGTGCATACGATGTCACGCACTTCCAACTGATTAGCAACGCTGGGTATCACGAGGTGCGCTGGGATGTGTTGAAGGAGCGACGAGCCTCGACGAGCCCGGTCACGTCGTGGGGCAGACGGATGAATGCTGCTTCATGGCACGATACCGAGGGCACCTCCACTTATCGCGGCCAGGATCGTCATCCCGAGTCCCCTCGAGTCGACCGGATTTGTCTGAGTTTTTGGCAACATACTGGCAACGCGGCGCCCTCGGCAGATCGATTGTCCAAGAGCCTTTCCACGTGCAATCAGTGCTCCACCGCGTCTCTGACTGCAACGTTGGCCCACGCTTTGGACCCACTCGCCAACGCGCTCGGATAGACCGTCGCGATCGGTTCGCACCAGAGACGCGAACGAGTCGATGCACTTACGCGGGCCGGAGCCGCACATCGCGCCAGAATGCTTCAACGCGTTCATGCGCCGCCGCCAGTGTTTGCACCAGCCCACACTCGGTCGCGAGAGCTGTGAACGGCTTCGCCCAGCCTGACGGCGGCTCCGGCACGATAGCTGGCACCGGATGCGTTCCACGTCGCCGAAACGTTGCGTCGACTGCGACACCCGTCCGCTCGGTCACTGGCGCCCCGTGTTCCAGAATCAGAACGAGATCAACCAAGTCTCGGACGCGGCTGTTCGGCATCTCTCGTGGACGCGTGTACGCATGGAACTTCTCCGCCCAATGCTGTTCGACGGAAAGCGCCGGCGCGACAGCGGCGGGGATGCCGGCGAAACCCAGCCAGTCTTCGCCCTTGATGCTCTCCACCGGCTCGATGACTTCGTCGCCGACTCCGAGGTCGACATGAAACTTCACGAACGTTCGATTCGTCGAGACGGGCGTCGACCGGAAAGCGCGCGCCGCCTTCCGGAGCCTGATTCAGTTCGGCCATCGCGTCGCCCACGATGAATGTGAAGAAGTCAGGCAGCTCGATCGAGGCCGCGAGCTGAAGTCGTTCCCGCAGTGAGGTCGCGGCTCCGACGCGTCCTGGAGCGCTCCTGACGGTCAGATCGAGATCCTTTGTCGACCGCGCCATGTGGAATCGCATCTCGAGCGCGTAGCCGCCCTTGAGGACCCAGCCACCGCGTACAAGCTGTGACGGGTCGAACATCCGCGCAAGCAACCGATCGAATGCGACCTGCCGACGCAGACGATGCAGATCAACGCCATCATGACGCGCCCGTTCGATGAGTCGCGCCTCGAGGGCGGTTCGAAAGGCGCCGGCGGTGGCGTACTGGCGTTGAGCGGCCATCTGGTACCTGCTTCAGAATTCTGTTGATCCGTTGTCGTGCCCGAGTGCTGACACGGGCGGTCTCGAGTTGCCGTCGCATCAGCAAGCCGCGCCGGAGCGCCTGGTCGACGGCTTGGATCTGGAGCTCGGGAGCCATCACGCCTTCGGCGAGAACGTCGATAAGCGTTCGAAGCGGCGTGGTCACGCGTACGCCGTCGATTGTCTGGACGTCCCGTTCGCTGAGCCTCGCGTGGTGGAGGCGGAGTACCTCCGGAATTGCCGCCATCCTACGGAACCGTTGAGGCACCGTCATGTCCAGCTTGGCTGGCATCACGTCCGATAGATCGTGCAGCGCCAGCGCGGTCGCGTAACTGAAGACCCCCTGTGGCTCGTCCTGCCGATTCCGCGACCAGAGCTGCCAGACCATGAGGTCAGGCCTGGATGGCGTCGGAAACTGCGCGAGCCGGTACACGCCGCGTGCCTCACGGACCCAGTTGCCGGCCCGCACTTGATATGGGTGGACGCTGTCCCCGTACCCGGCCTCGCGCGCCTGGCGGGCGGTAAAAAAGCCGCCTTGCGCGTGTGCCGTGTCGTAGAGTCTGCGGAACGCGGCTCTATTGCGTGGCAAGTTATAAAACCTCAAATGATTTGAGGAAATATAGCACAAATAGCTTTATTTCTGGCCTCAGCAATTCGGCGCTGAGCCTTGCAATCCAAACGGCGATTCGACACCGCCAAGCGACCGACACAAAAACACCCTTCCACCGCGTCTATACGATGACGCGATGGCTGACCGGCCTCCGGACGATGCGCGATCGCTCGTGGGCCGTCTCTGCGACACCTACGCGCCTCGCTGTATCGGTATGCCGTACTGTTGCTTACCGATGCCACGGCCGCCGAGGACGTCGTTCGGCAGGTGTTTGCCACGATTCTGCGCCAGGGGCCTCGGTTGGACGAGGAGGCCCACTACTGCGGAGGGCTGTTCGCAATGAGTGTTGTTCGCACCTTCGGCGCCTGCGTAAACAGGGCGAGGTTCGTGATGAGCGGGCACTGATCGAGTCCATAGTTGAGAGCGCCTCTTGCGAGGAGCGCATTGCACTCGAGCGCGCGATTCGGGAACTGCCACCCGAACAGCGCGAAATCATCTACTTGCACGCGTGTTCGAGGGGTTGATTCGCTAAACGCGATTCAAGAACACTCTCAGCCTCACGTCACCCGCCATCGCCCGATTGCGAGTTGCTCGTCACTCCGATCGTTCTCATAATCCTCGGCAGCGCCGGCCACGGCCCGTGCAGCGCGTTACGAGAAGACCTTGGACTTCGGTCCACGTGACCGTGATCGTGACGATGATGCCCGCGACATTGAGGTGCGGCGGGTCGAGTTGGACCGCGTGATCGAACCTGACCGCGAGGCAGATGACCGACGGTATGCGAACGATCGCGAGAATAACGCTCATCGAACCTTCGATCCGCGCGACCCGTTTGTCGACGGCCTCGAAGTTTTGGCAACAGGTTGGCGACGGAATCTATCGAGACCGCTAACTCGTCTCGAGAGAAGTGGTTAGATGGTGGAGGCGGCGGGAGTCGAACCCTAAAAAGGGCGATTTCTAAGTTGGTGACGGCGTGGGACTTCTGGCGACAACTGTCGACGACTCACCAACTTCCGATAATTCAGTCGTCCACTCGCGTCCTCGGGAATCCGCCTGGATCTACCCCGGTCGTGGCAACATCGTGGCAACGTCAGGAGGGCAATATCGCACGCGGCGCAGTTGCACTCCCGGTCCTTGGCGACTGATCCGGGGTTACGGATTCAAAACCGCAACCGGCGTGAGCGATCTCTTCGTGGATCCGTTGCCGAGTACGCCGTGGCGGTTATCACCCCAGCACAACAGCGTACGATCGTCGACCGTAACGCCGCACGTGAAGCCCCACGTGGTGACATCGCCCGGCTTTGCGACGAATACGTTTCCGCCTGCTGCGATTGACACGAACCGCCTATCCGTTGCGACGCGCTGCGGGAGAGTCGCGTCGTGTGTCGTACCATCTCCAAGCTCGCCGTCAGCATTTTGTCCCCAGCAGAACGCCGCACCATTTCGTGCGAGCGCGCAGTTGTGAAAGAGGCCAGTCGATACGGTGGTGAACTCGACATCGGATCCGACACGCTTGGGAACGGCAGACTCCATTTGAAACACGTTCCCGCCCCAACAGAACACCGCATTTGTTGAGGACAATCCGCATGTATGCCAACCGCGCGGCATCACACTCACGAATGACAGATCTCCATCAACGGCCGTTGGAAGGGTCTTGTCCGCGGATTTGTTCGCCGCGTCCGCCGGGCCCGTTCCGAGGCG
>JBPYEE010000063.1:0-4819 GCA_051985095.1 Vicinamibacterales bacterium
TCGAAGCACGCGTGGCTCGCGCACGCGATGCACTTCTGCGACCTGCTCGCGCCGTGTGTGGCGGCTGACGCGGAGGTGTTGGGCGCGCTGTCGCCGTCGCTTCAGCGGGATGTAGCGCGCGGCTGGACGACCGCAGTATCGCATCTGTCGCCGCGAGTCGTGCGGCACCTTACCTGTCCAGGAGCGGAGTGGCGGCAGCGTTGGTCCGACCTGCCGGACACGTTGCTGCATGGCGACGCAAAGGTGGCAAATTTCGCTTTGGGCGCCGAGGGCCGAGCAACCGCGTTCGATTGGGCCCTAGTCGGGACGGGACCGTGCGCGATCGATCTCGGATGGTATCTGGCTCTCAACGCTTCACGTCTAACCGCGACGAAAGATGAGGTTGCCCATCGGTACCGCGTGCGACTTGAGGCGGCATTGCATCCACACCTGGATGCGAAGCTATGGGAACGACTGGAAGAGGTCGCCGTCGTTTCCGGCGCACGCATGTTGCTATGGTCGAAAGCGCTCGCGCTCGAAGCCGACCGCCCAGGTGCCCGCTACGAGTGGGCGTGGTGGACCCAGCAGGCTCGATGGCGCGTCACCCTAACTGCCGCAACGAATCCGGTGTCGTGTTGGTGTCGTTTCGCCAGAATCCGAATGTCCGTGGAGATGGCTTGGAAATGGCCGAGCGCTGCCGTGGATCCAGCTGTGGGACAATTGGCCTTCCGAGGCGATCGCGATCGCCGAACACGACCAAAAGCCTGAGCGCAGCATGACTTCGATTCAGGGCCGCCGCCGATCATCTCGCCCTGCGATTGTAGGGATCCACTGACAACGTGCCTCACCTGTGTCTCGGTGCGGCTTCGTTGAAATGGCTGTAACTATTGCAGCGTAAATGGTTCATCAGGCTGGACTCGAACCAGCAATCCTCCGGTTAACGAGCCGCGCCAGCGTCTTTCACGCGACTTCGTATGAAGTTCGTACTGAGTCAATGGAGTCAGCAAAATGCGCCGATCCTCGCGAAGCCGAATGTGATTCCACTGACCCGATATCTTATTGAAGGTGCCCACCATGTTCGCCACCTCTAATCAAGAAGGTCGAGAGCGCCCGATACGATGCCGCAGGCGGAGCTCTCGCGTAACAATCCGTATGGGGTGACGATTCGACGTTCGAGCATGGCTTCGATGCGTAAACGAGAGGGTCAGGCTGACCTTTCTTGGGCACACCGGGGCCGCTCCTAATAAGTGCACCCCACACGGTTGAGAAACGCGCACTTCGCCGCGCGTCTCGAAGAAGAGAGCCGCGCTACTCGTCGCGCAGGACCGAAGCCGGTTCGACGCGAATGGCGCGGTCTGCCGGCAGCGAACACGCCGCCACCGCGACGCCGCCGAGGATGGCTGCTACGGCGACGAACGTCCGCGGATCTGTGATGCTGACGCCGAACAACAGCGTAGACATCGCGCGTGTCGCGGCGAACGACACCAGCAGGCCAACAGCGACGCCGGCCCCGACAACGCTCATCCCCTGTCCGACGACCAGGCGGAACAGGTCGCCGCGGCTGCCGCCGAGCGCGAGTCGGATGCCGATGTCCTTCGTGTGCTGCTGAACGTAGTACGCCATCACGCCGTAGATGCCGATGACCGACAGCAGCAGCGCCACGGACGCGACCGACGAGACGAGCACCGACAGCGAGCGGCGGCGCGCCAGCGATCGGTCGACTAACTCATCGAGCGTCGCCACCGTCGAGAACGGCCGATTGGGATCGAGCTTTCGGACGGTCTGCCTGAGTGCCCCGATGAGCACCGTCGGACTCCCGTTCGTGCGGGCGATGACGAAGCGGAGGCGAGATTCCGGCGTCAGCGCCTGATAGACGGTTCCTTCGTCAGGCTTGTCGAGGCCAACGTACTTCACATCGCTGACGACGCCGACGACCGTCGTCCGCGGACAGGTGCTGCAGCCGCCCTGGATCATGCGCCGGCCGATCACGCGGCCGTCCGGGAAAAACCGCCGCGCCCATGCGCGATCGACGACGACCGACAGAACGTTCTGCGTGAGCGCGTCCCGGTCGTCCAGCAGCCGACCTTCGACCAGCGTCAACCCGAGCTGTCTGAAGTAGTCCGGTGTCACCGACACCCACGGCACGACCGGGTTCGGCTTCCCCGGCGGCGACGGGGCGTCCTCGAGCTCGAAGTTGTTGAAGTTGTTGATGCCGTCCGGAAACCGGCTGTCGCTGAATGTCACGCCGGTCACGCCGGGTAGTGCTTCGACCTGCCGCCGGAGGCGATCCCAGAACGCCGTCAAACTCCCAACGTCGCGATACTCCGCCACCGGCAACAGCAGCCCGCCGCTGACGATGTTGTGCGTGTCGAAGCCGACGTCCACGCGCCCGAGCGCACTCAAGGTCGCCAGGAGCAGCCCCGCGACGACGAGGAGCGGCGTCGCGATCGCGAACTGACTGGCAACGAGGAGGCGGCGCAGCCGTCGGGCACCGACCGCGCCGGTCGACCCGCGTCCGGTCGATCGGAGCGACTCCTCCACCGGACCGCCGGTGCCGTGGATCGCCGGCACGACCCCGAAAAGCAGCGCGCTCCCGGCTGTCAGCGCGACGAGCAGCCACAGCACTGGGCCGTCGGCGCCGATCTCGGCCGTCCGCGGAAAGTATGTCGCGCCGAAGTCCCGCACCATCCCGACGCCAGCCCACGCGAGCGGAATACCGATCGCTGCCGCGCCTATCGCAAGCAACAGGCTCTCGGCGAGCAGATAGCGAACGACGCGCCCGCGCGACGCGCCGAGCGCCGCCCGGACGGCCAGTTCCTTGCGCCGACTCGTCACGCGCGCCACAAGCAGGTTGGATGCGTTCGTGCACGCGATCAGCCACACGAGAGCAACCGCGACGAGTGCGAGCCCCCCGATCACGCCGACGTCGCCGACGACGAAGGTCTTGAGATCCGTCAAGCCCCACGTCGCACGGTCGTCCTGATACGACGAGCGCCAGATCGGAAAGATCCGCGCATTGATCGCGTGGAGCTCGTCGACTGCCGCCGAGCGATCGACGGTCGGCCGCAATCTGCCGAGCATCTGGATGAAGAACGGTCCCTTGCGCGGCGGCGTCGTGTACTGCGCGGCGACGAAGCACCCGTAGCCTTGTTCGAACGGTCCGAGCTTCTCGGGCAGAACGCCGACCACGTTGTAGTCGGCGCCGTCGAGACGCACGCGTGAACCGAGCACGTCCGACCGTCCGTGGAGGCGCTCTTTCCAGAACGACGCAGTGACGATGGCCGTCCCGGGAGCGCCGGGAGCGCCGTCGGCTTCGGTGAAGTCGCGGCCGATCGCCGGATGAATACCGAGCAGCCCGAAGTATTCCCATGTGACAAACTTTCCGTCGACGCGCTCCGCGACGTGGCCGTCGGTGAACGCGAACGGACGATTCGAATACCCCGCGACGCGCTCGAATGAGGACTGCTGCGCTGTAAACGCGAGGTAGTCCGCTACGGAAAACGGAAACTTGTGCGGCGGTGCGTCGGTGAAGATGCGCACGAGGCGATCGGGAGCCGAATATGGCAGCGGACGCAGGAACGCCGCATCAATTGCCGCGAAGATCGCGGTCGTCGCGCCGATGCCGAGACCCACCGTACTGATAATGATCACCGTCATCAGCGGAGCGCGCAGCAGGCCGCGCAGGCCAATGCGCAGGTCCTCAACGAGATCCTGGACCAGGAGTCGGCGCTGCATCGTCGTGTCCTTTCGTTCGTCCTGCTGGCGGCAGTACTCGCGCGTGCCCGACAGATCGCCGAATTGACATTCCGCCTCGCGCCGCGCCTGATCGCGGGAGAGACCACGCGCCACGAGATCGTCGGCCCGCATCTCGAGATGCAGACGCAGCTCTTCGTCGATGTCCGACTGGATCGTCTCGCGCCGGCGGTGCAGGTACCAGAAGCGCTTCAAGCGCCCTCCAGCACGGCGTCGACTGCGCGCGTATAGCGGCGCCACGCCACCGTTTCATCCCGCAGGCGGTTGCGGCCTCCAGACGTCAGCGTGTAGTAACGCGCCCGACGATTGTTCTCCGAAGCCGCCCATTCAGCCTCGACGAGACCCTGGCGATCGAGTCGATGGAGGGCTTGATACAGAGCGGCATCCTCAATCGCTAAGTCTCCGTCGGTCCATTCGTTAACGAGACTCGCGATCCCGTACCCATGGTTCGGTCCGGACGCGAGCACCCGCAGGATGAGCAGGTCCAAAGTCCCTTGGACGAGCGGCAAAGGCGGGAGCTTCATCGTCCCCTTAGACGGTGTGGGGAAGCGATCAGTTGGCTATCGGAAGACGGAGCCGGAATCTGGACGGATGGTCCTACCCTGAAGGATTATCCGCAAATATCCACGTCCCAGCCGATCGAGAGGATAGAAGGCGCCATTCGCGGTCCTGCGAGGCTTTTGGGCGGGCGGGGAACCGAGGACGTAAGGTACGGGCCCGCGCGCAACTGTTCCCATCATGCGATCTATCGGCGGCCCTGCTACGTCTTCCGGCCGAGTTGAAACGGTCTCGAATGATTGGCGTTTGGCCGCCGCGGTCACGAACGAGCCGCTCGCGGGGTATTCCTCCGATGATCCGCGTACCGGAAGATCGCCACGCGCCGCTATGGAAGAGACTTCAAGTACGCGGCGATCGCCGAAGCGTCGTCGTGTGAGAGCATGTAGGCTGGCATCGGAGGACCAGCCTTGCCGCCACGCGGATTCTTCGATGTTTCGAGAAACTTGACGAATCCGTCGTCGCCCCAGCGTTGCCAGAGTGCGCTCGTCGAGGTGATGTCGGGTGATCGTTGATGCCAGTCCTGAATGGC
>JBPYEE010000064.1:0-4461 GCA_051985095.1 Vicinamibacterales bacterium
GGGCGAGCCGATCTGGGACAACCCGGGGCTCTACTTCCGCCTCGGCTTCTGTCCCGAGCAGGATGCGTTCTACGAGCGGATGACCGGCCTCGAATGGGTGACGGCGCTCATTCGGCTGAATGGCCTCGGCGACGGGGAGGCCGAGACGCAGGCGCGCCGTGCGCTCGATGCGGTCGAGCTCGCCGACGCTGCCGACAAGAAAATCGGGGCCTACAGCAAAGGGATGCGGCAACGCGTCAAGATGGCGCAGGCGCTCGCCCACGACCCGCAGTTGCTGATCCTCGACGAGCCGCTCTCGGGCATGGATCCGCTGGCGCGGCGAAAGACAATCCGCCTGATCAAGGAATGGGCGCGCGCGGGCAAGAGCATCCTCGTGTCGAGTCATATCCTGCACGAGATCGAGTCGATGACCGCGAACATCCTGCTCATCAACCAGGGTCGAATTCTCGCGGAAGGCAACGTCCACCAGATTCGCGACCTGATCGACGAGCACCCCCATACGGTGTATATCAAAGCGGACCAGCCGCGCGCGCTGGCGCGCGAGTTCCTCACGCAGGAGGATGTGCTCAGTCTGAAATTCGAACAGGATGCCGTCGTCGTGCAAACGGGCCGCCCCGATGCGTTCTACACGCGGCTGACCGACCTCGCCGCCGGGGGATCGCTCGGCGCCATCCACGAAGTCACCTCGCCCGACGATAACCTTCAGGCGGTCTTCAAGTACCTGGTGAAAGCGTGAACCGGCCGTCGACGTCGTCGTCCGCCCTCAAAATATTCGACCTGTCGCTGGGGCAGATGCTCTGGTCGAGGCGATCGGTCTTTCTCGGTGTGCTGCTCGGAGGCCCGGTTCTGCTCGCCGCCGCGCTGCGGATGGTCGCGTCGCTGAACACCTCGGCGTTCCGCATCAACGGCGTTCAGGCCGCCGGCGCGTCGATTTTCGGGCTGATGATCTGGCTGCTCTACATTCGCTTCATCGTGCCGGTGCTCGGGGTCTTCTACGGCACGGCGCTCATCGCCGACGAGGTCGAGGACAAAACGATCACGTATCTGTTCACGCGGCCGATTCCGCGTCGCGCCGTGCTGCTCGGCAAATATCTCGCCTATCTGGTCTGCACCGTGCTCCTGGTGCTGCCGTCGGTGATGCTGGTGTTCTTCCTCGTCGTCCCCACCGGCGGCAGCACGATTGCCGAAGCCTTTCCGTCGCTTCTCATCGACTTCGGCATGCTCATCGCCGGCCTGTCGAGCTACGGAGCGGTGTTTGCGTTCGTCGGGACGCGGCTCAAGCGGCCGCTCATCGTCGGACTGGTCTTCGCGTTCGGCTGGGAACCGGCAGTCCTGCTGTTTCCGGGCTACCTCAAACGCCTGACGGTCGCGTATTATCTACAGGCGCTTGTGCGGCATGAGCTGCCGCAGGATTCCGCGGTCAGCGCGTTGCTGCAGGTGTTTCGCGAGGTGCCGTCGCTTATGACGAGCCTGAGCGCGCTCGTCATCATCGTCGGCGCAGCGCTCTGGGCCGCCGGGCGCAACGTGGAGCAGCGGGAATACGTCCTGGAACAATAACTTGCCGTGAGTCGTCTACATCGGTGAGACTGTGTCTATGACGGCGCGCACGCGCTATTTCGTGATCGTTTCGCTGCTCGTGCTCAGCGTCGGACTCGGAACCGGACTCCTGGCCTACTACGTCGGGGGGCTCCCCGCCGGCGTGTTCGCCCGGCACGACGGTCCCGAAGAGCTGCAATATGTGCCGCGCACCGCGGCAGTTGTGGCCTTCGCGAATGTTCAGGAGATCATGCATTCCGACTTGCGGCAGCGGCTGCATCGTGCGCTGCCCGTGGGCGAAAATGGCCAGGCCGAGCTGCAGAACCTGACCGGCATCAACCTCGAGACAGACGTTCAGCGGGTCGTGGCGTGCCTCTCCCCGGACGCGTCGGGGACGAACATGTCCGGCGACGGCCTGGTGCTCGCGAAAGGGAATTTCGACGAATCGAAGATTGAAGCGCTGATGCGGGAGCACGGAGGCCAGGTCGAAGACTACAAGGGAGCGCGGCTGGTGGTGACCGATGCGCCAGCCACCCCGCCGCGGAGCTTCGCGGTGTCGTTCATCGAGGCGGGCCTCGTCGCCCTCGGTACCGCATCGGCGGTTCGCGCGGCCGTTGACCTGCACCAGAACGGCAATTCGGCGACGAGCACCGACAGCGTCCTCGGCAACGACGAGTTGATGACGCAGATCCGTGCCCTCGACACCGGCAACAACGCCTGGGCCGTCGGCCGCTTTGACGCGCTGACGTCGCGCGCGAAACTTCCCACCAACATCGCGTCGCAGCTGCCGGCAATCACCTGGTTCTCGGTCGGTGCCCATATCGACGGCGGGTTGCGCGGCACGCTGCGGGCTGAAACGCGCGATGCCGACGCCGCTCGAAACCTCCACGACGTCGTCAACGGGTTCCTCGCGCTCGGCAAGCTGCAGGCGGGCACCCGCCCTGAGATTCAATCGATGATGCAGTCGCTGCAACTCAGTGGGGACGAGAAGAGCGTCTCGCTGTCGTTCGACGTTCCGCTCCAGGTTTTCGACGCCGCTCGTCACTGATTGTCTTCCGCCCGTCGGGTGGCTTGACGGGTCCCGCCGGCGCCTCTACACTCCCGCCACCCCATGCTGACGAAGAAACTTGGTCTGACCCTGATAGGGGCCGTGCTGACGATCGCCGGCGGTCACCGGCTCGCGTCGGCGCAGCCAGGCGATCTCGACGCGCGCATTGTTGCCCTCGTGGATTCCATCTCCGAAGCGCGGCTCGGCGCCACGCTCAAGAGACTCGAGAGCTTCGAGACGCGCAACACGCTCTCATCGCCGGGGTTGCCGGCACGCGGCGTTGGCGCGGCACGCGAGTGGATCCGTCAGGAGATGGCGAGCTTCAGCCCGAAACTGCAGGTCAGCTTCGACACGTACCAGGTCGCGCGGCAGGGGCGGATCACCCGGCCCGTGGAATTGCGCAATGTCCTGGCG
Source organism: Vicinamibacterales bacterium (assembly GCA_051985095.1). Classification (GTDB taxonomy): domain Bacteria; phylum Acidobacteriota; class Vicinamibacteria; order Vicinamibacterales; family CAVVIG01; genus Gp6-AA45. The sequence continues at coordinate 2,999 of JBPYEE010000064.1, forward strand.
CTCTTGCCCGGCAGAAGCCCGCGCCGGATCTACGTGAGCGGTCATTACGACACCGTCGCGCGTTCAGGCGGCCAGAGTGCCAGCAACGCCGCACCGGCCGATCCGAACGCGTCCGCCAGCCGTCCGCCCGATCCCGACGCGCCGCAGGATAATCCCGCTCCCGGCGTCAACGACGATGGGAGCGGCACCGCGCTGACGATCGAGCTGGCCCGCGTGTTCAGCCAGAGCGGCATCGATTTCGACGCGACGCTGGTATTCATGTGCCACGCCGGCGAGGAACAGGGGCTTGTCGGCGCGATGCTGCACGCGCAGCGCGCCGTCGCCGAAAAGATTCCGATCGAAGCCATCCTCAACAACGACATCGTCGGCGGCGATCATGGCGGCAATGGCATCGTCGACGGCGCGACGATTCGTGTGTATTCCGAAGGGCCGGAAGACTCACCCTCGCGCGAACTCGCCCGGTTCATCCAGCGCTGGGGCCAGCGCTACGTGCCGTCGCACCGGGTGCGGTTGATGGCCCGTCCGGATCGGTTCGGCCGCGGCGGTGACCATTCCGCGTATAACCAGCTCGGCTTCGTGGCGGTTGGCTTTCGGGAGTCCCGCGAGAATTTCACGCGCCAGCACGACACGCGCGATACGTTCGAGGGGATCTCGTTGCCCTACCTGGCGCAGAATGCGCGAGTCAACGCGGCATCGGCTGCCACGCTCGCGATGGCGCCGCCACCGCCGGTTGTGATCACGGAGCGCGGCCAGCCGACGATCAGCCGCGCACCCACGGGGTACGACGCCAACCTCAAATGGACGCCGTCGCCGGGCGCCGCCGCCTACCGGATTTTCTGGCGCGAGGCGTGGGGACCGGACTGGCAGCACGATCTGCTGGTCGGCAACGTGACGTCGGCGATCCTGCCGAACATGCAGATTGACGACTACGTGTTCGGGGTCGCCGCGATCGACGCGGCCGGCCACGAAAGCTTCGTCGCCGCCTACGTCTCGCCACCCCGAGCGGAGACACCCATCCGGACGATTTCGGCGCCTTGACAGAGCCTGGTCGAATTAAGGGGCCCGGCGGCCGTTGACGACCGCCTCGATGAAATCGGAGATGACCGACGACACCCGATCGGGTGGCTCGACGAACTCGACGCCGGACCGGTAGAGCACGCCCTCCTGCTCGACGTCACCGATGCTGCAGTGGGTGACGCGCCCTTTGACGACGATGGAGTGGTCGGCGAGCGTCAGCCGGAAGTCGTGGAGCGAATCGAGATGCAGTGGAAAGGTCGTCTCAACCTGAGCGCCGCCGCGGCTGATGTCCTTGATGGCCATCGGCTGGAACACCATCACTTCGCCGCGCAATTCGCCGAGGATGAGGAGTCGTTCCGAATCGCGCTTACCAGCCGCCATTCGGCTCGACTATAACACGCCGCTTGAGCTTGATTTAGTTCATCCAGGCAGCGGGCTTCGCCGCG
>JBPYEE010000065.1:0-4402 GCA_051985095.1 Vicinamibacterales bacterium
GGGCCTCGGCGTACGCGCGGATGCGCGACTGTATCTCTTGCAACGTCTGCGCGCCCTGCAGGTTGACGGTGTCCATCTCGAGCCCGCCGCTCAACATATGCGCGTGGCCGTCGTTGAAGCCTGGAACGACGGCGCCGCCGTGCGCGTCGACAACCCGTGTGTTCGCCCCGCGAAGACGGTCGACATCATCGTTCGTGCCAACCGCGGCAATCCGGCTGCCGCGAACTGCCACGGCCTGCGCCAAGGCGCCGCCGTCAGGCTTGTACACCGCGCCGTTGATGACGATTAGATCAGCCGGCCCCGTACCGCCAGCTGATTCGCGCTGCGCCGTCCCAACGCTCGATCCGAGCATCGTCGTCGCCGCCGCGATACAGGCGAGCGTGACGCGCAGTCCGCTAAGACGTTCGGCCATCGAGCAGTTCCTTCGCGGCGCGGTGTCCTTGATCGATCGCCTGATCGGTGTAGGCCGCGGCCGCGGCATCGGAATTCGCGATCGTGATACGGCCGAACGGCTTGCGTCCGATCTCGCAGGGGGACTGCCCTTCCGGCCAATCTGGATCCCACAGCGGGTTGTACTCGTAGGCGTACCCGTGCGGCCACCGGTTGACGGTGATCGCGTCGATGTCGCGCGCGGGATCGAAGCCGCCGTCCTTCAGCATGCGGGCAAGCTGATCCCGAATCTTCCGCTCGAACGTCTGGAACATCGTCGTCAGCAGCTCGACGTGGCCGGCTCGCTGTTGATCGCGCGCCGGCAGGCCCGGCTTGCATGGCGTGCGCGTCATGCGGACAAGGATCGGATCGTTCGGCGATGCCGGCGTCGGGTTGTAGCCGCCGATCACCGTCGGCACCTCGAGCCGCGCGCCCGTGTGATACATGCCTGGCGTGTTCGCGCCGTTGATGCCCAGTTTATGGAACGCCGTCCAGTCCTTCAGGGAAACGCTCGTGTAGCAGAGCGGCACCTTGACGCCGTATTTCAGCGCCTCTTTCTGCTTGTCGGGCAGGTCGGGACAGATGTACGGAATCATCGTGTTCCAGCACGCGAGGACGACGCCCTTGGCGCGGACGGTGTAGACCTTTTTCTCTCGCCCGTACGCCACTTCCACATCGGTCGCCGACGAGGACGATCCGATATGCCGCACTCGCGCTACGGTGCTGCTCAATCGGATGCGAACCGGCGACTCCGCGCGATCCAGCTTGCCGTAGTCAGCCTTCGCCAGCACGCTGTCCTGCGCCGTGCGACCGGGCAACACGTCTGGAATCAGCGCGCGCACGAGCAGCCGCGCGACCGAGGCGTTCCCGTCCGGGAAGTGAAAGTTGTACGGCGGTTTGGGCGTCGCGTCGCCGCGCGCCGTAAAGCTCATTCGGCCCGTTGCCTTCGGATCGAGGTTCATCCCGTCGAATCCCGGATAGTGATAGCCCCAGCACTCGAGAGCACCGACCGCGTCGATGCCGATGCCGTACAACCCGTGCGTCCGTGTCTGGTAGAAGAGGATCACGTCGGGATGCACTTTGACATAGTCGAGCAAGAACGCCTTGTAGCTGATCCGCGACAGCTTGTCCTTCTTCTGATCGTTCGTCAGGCCGGGCATGTAGTCGACGCGGGCCGTCTCGAGACGAGCGATGTCTTTCTGCACTTCGGCTGACAGTGGCGTCTTCGCGAGAAATTCCTCCCATGTCATCGCGGTCGCGCCGCCGGGACCGCGGCCTCGGCCGCCGGCAGGCATGCCGACGACGAGCCGATCGGCGCCGAACGTTTCCTTGTCGAAGAAGTACGCGTTCTGCAGTCCCTGGAAGGCTGATCGATCCGCCGCCTTGTTCGCTTCGGCGGATAACGCGACCGGATCGATGCCGATCGCGGACATCAGACCGCGGGCCTCCTGGCTATACGGGAACGGCGACGAAATCCCGGCGGTGCCGCCGTTGGCAATCCACAACTTGCCGCCGGGACGGAATTCGTTGCGCTTGGCGTGTCCGCCGAAGTCGTCATGGTTGTCGAGGATCAGAATGCGCGCCGATGCGCCAACGCGAGCGCGATAGAAATAGGCGGCAGCCAAACCGCTGATGCCGCCACCCACGACCACGAGGTCGTAGGTCTCTTTCGTGTCGATCGGCTGGCCCACCGACTGCCAGAATCGGCCGTCGCGCAGCGCATGCGCGACGTCGTACGACCCATCGTGGCTCCCGCGCATGCCGGTCAGCGCCGGCGGATAGTACCCTGGCGCATCCTGCGAAAATCCTGCCGCCTGGAGCATCGCTTCGATGCCAGGCACGTGCAGCAGGTTTGCGCCCATGGCACCGCCCACGCCGATCGCGACGCCGTTCAGAAAATCACGGCGCGTGATGGGACGGTCCATACCAAGATCCCGATCGGCGGCTGACTCGTCGTCTCGTGACATGTTCGCGCCTCGCGTCAGAAGTTGTAGCGTACGCCGAGAATCGCGCGCCGCGGCTGGAAGATCGCCGTTGGCTGCAGGTACGTGGCGGTATGCGAACTGTTATTGTCGATACTCAGCGGCATATCGCTGTTGAACAAGTTCTGGATATCAAGCGAGAATCGCAGCATCCGCGATCCCATCTTGAAGTCCTTGCCCAGTCGGATCCCCAAGTCGTTGCACGAGGGCAGCTCGTAGGTGTCGCGCGTCTGAGCCAAGACGTTCGTGGTGCCTTGGGCGAGTCCGCGAACCGTGATGAGTCGCCCGTACGGCCGGCCCCCTTCGTACACGGACCGAAGCACGAGCTGGATTTGATAAGGCAAGTCCACTGTCGTGGAGATGCGAACGGACTGCGCGCTGTCGGTCGGGAAACGTCCGTACGCGTTAACCAACTGGTTCGGATCCGCCCCGAACGTGCCGGGCCCGACTGCGTGCTCGTCGTCGCGCCGGTGCTATAGCCTTCGGAAATCTCCCACTGATACGACCCCTGCAGCTGCCAGTGGTGCGATAGGCGTTTGTACGCCTGGAACACGAGGCTGTCATACCGCTGTCGGAAGTCGTCTCTATTCGTCGGTTCCACTAGAACCGTCGCGGCCGGAGTCGTTCGGTTGTAGACGACGAGCGGTTGGCCGCTGAACGCGTCGACAATTGGACGCGGCGCGAAACTGCTTCCAATGTCGACACCGCGGATGAAATTCTGCTCCTTCTTTTTGATGTAGGAGACGTCGACTCCGAAGTTTGGCAAGAGCTCCCGCTCCAACCCGATGAACACCTGATCGACGTACTCGTTCGTCAGGTGGGGATCGATCGTCTGGTTCTGCTTGGGATTCGATGTGCTGAACAGGATGTCGTACTTACCGGTTTTCGGATCGCAGTTGTACGTGTGCGTGACAGCGCCACCCGGTGCAATCGCGGTGAACAATCCGGTGTTGAGGCGGGCATAGTAGCGGCCGTAGCTTGCCTTCGCGACCGTTTTGCCGGAGTCGTCGAGCTTCAGGGAAACGCCAAGCCTCGGCGACGTGTTATTGAAGCCGACCACGTCCGACACGCCTGGGTAACTGCCCACCGCATTCGTGAACGTCGGATCCAGCTGATCAGTAGATGGGATATCGCCAGTCGCATGATCAAACCGCACGCCGAGGTTCAGCGTCACGCGCCGCGTCAGGTTCCAGTTGTCCTGAACAAACGCGCCGGTGGTGCGCACGCGGCCCTCGACGGAACTGGTCGTCCGCACCGTCATCCGGTACGGCAGACCGTAGTAGTCAAGGTACGACACGCCGCCTGGCAACCCTTGGTTCTGCAGGTTCGTTCCTTGCGAGTACTGCACGCCGAACTTGAAATCGTGCGAGCCGCGAATGAAATCGTCGGCGTTTCGCGTCAACGTCGTCGACAGCGTCGTCTGGTTCTGGTTCTGCTGCGTATGCAGTTCGGTCGTGTTGACGCTCGCGACGCCGGTGCCTGAGTCGACGTGACCGGGCGTCGTGAAATCTCCCGAATGGGGATCGAAATGGTCACGAATGTAGATCCCCCCACCTTTGGCCTCGACCAGCGTCTTGTTGCCGAATGTGCGGCTCCACCCCACGAAGATCGGATTATGGCCGTGCTCTTCGCGAATGGTATTCACCGGATCGAGGATGTCGGGCGATTCCGGCAGACGGAAATACTCGTCGCTGAACTGGAACTCGAACGAGTCGTTGTTCGTTGGACGAGCAGTCACCTTCACGAACGGCTTGTAGTTGTGATTCTTCGGAGCGGTTGACGCATCGACCCCAATGTCCGACGACCGATTGTTCGTCAGCTCGATCATCCCGATAGCCCACAGACGGTCCTTCTTGATCGGGCCGCCGAGAGACAACGTCAAATCGCTTTGATACGCGATGCGGTACGGGAATTGTGCGGACGGAGTGTTGTTGCCAACGAGCGATCCACCCGTATAGAAGTAATTCGTCGAGCCTTTCACCTGGTTGCTG
>JBPYEE010000066.1:0-18813 GCA_051985095.1 Vicinamibacterales bacterium
AGCGGCTGCGCGCGGCGCTCGGCCGCAACGGGCGCGAGTACGTGCGGCGCAACTTCCGGTGGGACGTCGTCCTCGGCAAGTACGAGCGTATCTTCGCGAAGGTACGGAACGCGCGCTGACCGCGCGCAGGGCCCGGCCGGTCCGCTACGACTCGGTCGATCGGCTGTCGCCCGGTGCGCCGACGCCCGTGGGGGTCGGCGTCGAATCGAGGCCGTTGCCGTTTCCGCCGCGCTTGCGCCGCGGCCGGATCTCGTAGCGCTTGATCATCTCATTGAGCGTCGTCGGCTTGATGTGCAGCAGTTCCGCGGCGCGCTTCTGGACGCCGCCGGCCGCTTCGAGGGTCGATTCGATCAGCTTCTTCTCGAAGTCGGTAATGACTTCCTTGAAGGAAATCCCTTCGGGCGGCACGACGAACGGCGGCATGTGGAAATTCGGCGCTTTGCGCACGTGATCGGGAATGAGCTCGGCGCCGATCGTGGATCCCGGCGTCAGGACGACGGCGCGTTCGATCACGTTCTCGAGCTCGCGCACGTTGCCCGGCCAGTCATACTCGGTCAGCAGGTCGAGCGCGTCGGGCGTCAGTTCCAGGCCGCGCTTGCGGTTCTCCTCGCCGTATTTCTCGAGAAAGTGGTGCACGAGCAGCGTGATGTCGTCCTTCCGATCGCGCAGCGGCGGCAGCTGAATCGAGATGACGTGCAGGCGGTAGAACAGGTCCTCGCGGAAGCGGCCTTCTTCCATCATCTGGCGCAGGTCGACGTTGGTCGCGGCGATGATCCGGACGTCGACCTTGATCGTTTCCATCCCGCCCAGCCGCATGAAGTCGCGTTCCTGAATCACCCGCAGCAGCTTGGCCTGCGTCTCGAGCGGGACGTTGCCGATTTCGTCGAAGAAGATGCTGCCCTTGTCGGCCAGGTCGAACAGCCCCTTCTTGGGATAGACCGCGCCGGTGAAGGCGCCTTTGACGTGGCCGAAGAGCGTCGATTCGAGCAGGTCCGGCGGCAGATTCCCGGAGTTCACGGTGACGAAGGATCGGTCGGAGCGCGACGAGTTCGCGTGAATCGCCCGCGCCACCAGCTCCTTGCCGGTCCCGCTCTCGCCCTGAATCAGGATCGTCGACCGGCTCGGCGCGGCCTGAATGATCAGATCGAACACCTGGCGCATCCGCGGACTCTTGCCGATGATGTTCGCGAACTTGTGATAGCGCTCCTGGATGTTCTGGCGCAGATTCCGGTTCTCGTGCACCAGCCGCCGGCGCTCCATCGCGTTGCGCACGACGACGAGGACCTCGTCGTTCTTGAACGGCTTGGTGACGTAGTCGAACGCGCCCGCTTTCATCGCGGAAATCGCGCTCTCGATCGATCCGTAGGCGGTGATGATGACGACGGCCAGGTCTTCGTCGATCCGCTTCAGCTCGTCGAGCGTGGCGATGCCATCGAGGCCGGGCATCATGATGTCGACGATGGCGGCGTCAAACGGCAGCGCGCGGGCCATGTCGAGCCCTTCGACGCCGGAGGCCGCCGTGCGCACGGTGTATCCCTCCCGTGTCAACAGCGTTTCGAGAATGTCGCGCATGATCTCCTCGTCGTCGACGACGAGGACCGTGCCGTTGCGTGATGTGACCATATATCAGGACCGTGCCGCGCTGCTGCGGGACCTCTGCGGCGGCGCCATCGGCAGCGAGAGAATGAATCGAGTGCCCTGCCCGACCGCACTCTCACAATCGAGCGTGCCGTCGTGCTCGCGAACGATGCCGTAGGTGATCGACAGGCCGAGGCCGGTGCCGCGGCCGATCGTTTTCGTCGTAAAGAACGGGTCGTAGATGCGCGCCAGGTGCTCGGCCGGGATGCCCGGGCCGGTGTCGGCCACCTCGGCGACCACCCGGTCGCGGTCGAGGCGCGTCGTGACGGTCAGCCATCCGCCCCGCGGCATCGCGTCGCGCGCGTTCAGGAAGAGGTTCAGGAAGACCTGCTGCAGCTGATGTTCGATGGCGACAATCGACAGCGCCGTCGTGGCGAGCTCGCGACGCACTTTGATCCGGCCCATTTCGAACTGATGCTCGAGCAGCGACAGGACATCGTTCACCACGGCGTTGAGATCGGCCTCGATCCGCTCGTTGGTCGCCTGCGCGGGCCGGGACAGATTCAGCAGGCCGTTCACGATCTTCGCCGCGCGGAACGTCTGCTTCTCAATCTTCTCGAGGAGCACGGTTTTGGGATCGGCGGGATCGGCGCCGTCGAGGAGCATCTGCGTAAAGCTCGAGATGCCGGTCAGCGGCGTGTTCACCTCGTGCGCCACACCGGCCGCGAGCAGACCGATCGACGCCATCTTTTCCGAGATTTGCAGGCGTTCTTCGAGCCGGACCCGCTCGGTGACGTCCTCGATGAGGAGAATGGTTCCGGCGACGGCGTCGCCGCCGCCGAACGCATTCTGCAGCGGCACCGCCGTGGCGTTGACCAGCAGCTTCGAGGGCGGGTGGGTCGGCGCGGTGAGCGGCACCCGGTACAGCGTCGCGCCATAGGGATGTTCGTGCCGGGCGGCCCGCAGCGCGTCGACGAATTCCACCTCGAAGACCTCACCGAGCCTCGACCCGATCGCCGCGCGTCCGGCGAGGCCGTAGAACGCCTCGATTGCCCGATTCCATCGGACGATCTGCTCGTCGTGATCGAACACGACGAGCCCATCGTCGAGCGATTCGAGGATGTTCTCGTTGAACTCCCGCACCCGCCCGAGCTCCTCGGCCTTGAGATGCAGCTCACGGTACAGCCGGCCGTTTTCGATCGCGGTGGCCACCTGGCCGGCCACTGCCGACAGCAGCGCGAGATCTTCGCTGTTGAAGGGCTCGTCCTCGTCCTTGCGGCCCAGGGCGAGCACGGCGATCGCGCGGCCTTCGAACACGCAGGGCACGAGGTAGTCGATGCCCGCGTCGCGCCAGAACTCCACCTCCTCGGCCACGAACCGCGCGGCGGTCGTCGGATCGTCGACGAGCGCGACGGTGTGGCCGGCGTCGAGCCGCGGAATCATGGACGAGCGGCGCGACAGGTGCGGCACGCCGAACGGGAAGCCATACTGGCCGATCGACACGAAGTCGCCGGCCGCCTGGGGACCGCTCGGCACCAGCATCAACGCCATGCGTTCGACGACCAGCGTCTCGACGATGCGCGTGACCAGCCGGTGGCTGAGCCGCACGACGTCGAGGTCGCTGTTGAGATCGCGGGCGAAGGCGACCAGCGCGCGCCGATAGTCGTATCGATCGCGGTAGAACACGCGATCGAGCGCATTCTGCACGGCGTCCTTCACCGGCTGCGCCAGCAGGACCACGACCAGCGTCGCCAGGAGCGCAATCACCCAGGTGTGCAGGTCGGCGGTGTCGGCAAAGACGAACGAGGTCAGCTTCTGCATCGCGACGTACAGCGCGACGCTGGCGGCCAGGAAGGCGGCGTAGGCGAGGCCGCGCTTGACGATGACTTCGACGTCGCGCAGCCGGTAGCGCACGATGGCCGACGCGAAGGTCAGCGGCACCAGCCCGAGCGGAATCGCCGTCAGCTGCAGCGCCACCGGCGGATCGATGCCGAGCGCCCAGGGGAGCGCGTAGCCGAGCGCAAAGGGTCCGGCGCCGAGCGCGGTTCCCCAGGCGATCCAGCGCAGCTGCCGGCGCGCCGTCACCGCCGTGATGCGCTGAAATGCGTGGAGCAACACCGCAATGGCGCAGAGGGCGCAGACGAAGAGATACAGCTGCTCGATCCGGTCGATTGAGTCGATGACCCGCGAGAACAGCGCCCCGGAGATGGTGCCGTTGACGGCGCGCATGATCGCGAGGACACGCGCGCCGATCAGCGCGACGCCGGGGACGTAGGTCACCGCGATGTAGTGCTCGCTCATCATCGGCCGGGCGGGAAACGCCAGCGTGAAGTGCAGCAACAGCGGCGGCAGCAACGCGAAGGCGACCGCGTCGCCCCAGTAGAAGATCCAGTCGAGCCGATCGAACGGCCCGTTCACCGAGAAGGTGAAGACCCCGAAGAACGCGACGCACACCCAGAAGAAGTGGAGCGTCGCCTGGTCGTCCGGCCGCCGCAGGCGCACCGACCCACCGACGAGCAGGGTGAAGAGGCCCACCGCCGCCAGGACGAAGTAAATCGGGGTGCCCCGCGGCGCGAGCGTCAGGCCGAGGTCGATCGTCTGGCGCTTGGCGAGCCGCAGCACGCTGTAGGTCAGGCGCGTGCCCTCATGCGCCTCGTGCTGGATGGCGACGAGGTCGCCGGGCGCCTGGATCGCGGCGCCGTTGACGGCCAGGAGCACATCGCCGCGCTGAACGCCGGCGATTCCGGCTGCTGAGTCGGGCGCCACTTCGACGGCCGTCACGCCCTCCGCCCGTGCCCCCCAGAGCACGCCGTCCTCGACGTCGTGCCACCGCGAGTACATCGCGATGTTCGCGACCCCGAGCGTCGTCAACGCCGCGACGATGAGGACCGCGAAGAGGGATCGCCCCCACGTCAGCCAGGCACTCTCGGTTGTCGGCGGAATCACACTCTCAGCCATGGACCGGTCCAATAGCGCACTGACACCAGAGGCGTCGTCGAGGTAGCAAGCGCTATACCCGTGGACCGAGTTCGTGTTCATGACCTAAGTCGTTGATAGAACGCGACATGGCTCGGAAACACGCCGAGACAAATCGGCTCGCCTTCAAATACACGAAGGCTCGTCCAATATTATGGATCGAATCAGAACTTCAGCGTGAGCCCGCCGACGATTCGTTTCGGAGGTCGGACGACCAGGAGCTCGTCGTAGACCGACTGGTCGGGTGCGCTGTCACGGAAGAAATTGCGGACCGCAACGAGCATTTCCCACCGTGCCGCGCTGAAGTCCATGAAGGGCAGCGACTGCCGGACCTGGACGTCGAACCGCGCGTCGACCGTGGGGCGGTCGGTCGTGGCGGCCGGCGCGGCAAAGCCATTACTGACGCGATACAAGAACAGCAGGCGCGTCGCCGTTTCGGGGACGTCGGTTTCGATCGAGGTCGTCACATCGTGGATCTGTTCCGGGGCGAGGCGGACGACTGACGGCGCCACCGCCTCCGCCACCAGCGCGTCGTCGCCCGTGCGCCATCGGGCGCGCGTGATGGTGTATTCGATCGACCCGTGGACGCGCTGCGCCAGCGACGCGCGGAGGCCGGCGCTCACCCCCGACGCATTGACGTCGCCAGCGTTTCCAATCAGATACTGCCCCAGACGCGCCGCCGGGGTGGCGGCCGTATCGAGGCCGAACAGCGTCACGAGCTGATCGCTGACGTGCTGGCGGAACCCGCGCAGCGAGATCGTGGCGAGCGCGATGTCGCGTTCGACCTCGACTTCGGCGTGGTCGGTGTACTCCGCCTGCATCGGGCGCCCGGACACGAGCGATGAGAAGGTGCGCTGGGGTGGCAGCCAGACGCCGTTTTCGATGCGCGGCAGGAATTCTTCCTCGCCTGGCGCAACGGCGCGGCGCGACAACAACGTGCTGATGCGAAGGTGATCGGCAGGCGAGAGCGTCAGCGAGGCGCGCGGACTCAGCAGGCCGTGGCCCTCGAGGTAGTCGAACGCGAGGTACCGGCCGCCGTAGGTCAGGGTGACCGCGGGTGACAGCGAGTAGGTGTCGAAGACGTACAGACTGCCGGCGTTCCGGTTCCCGGCGGCGACCGTTTGCAGTGCCTGCAGATTGCCGCCCTCATAGCGCTGCATGCCGTACGACCAGCCGAGATCGTAGCGATGCGTGGCCGGCGCGCGCGTCGTGTACTCGCCGGCGAGCAGCCACGAGGCGATGTCGCCCTGCGTCAGGGCGGCGCGGACCGTCCAGTCGGCGTGTTCGCCGACGGGTGCGCCGAGCGCGAGATACGCGATGCTGCGGCCGAAGTTTTCCGGTGAGAAGATCTGCTGCGGCGTGTCAAACGACCCGAGGGTCAGCAGATTGACCTGCCCCGAGACCGGCATGCTGCCCAAGAATCGCGCCGGCGACCCGACGGCCCGGCCGATGAAATTCGTCGGCCCGAACGCGGTGGTCTCGGGCGTGTCCCCGGCCAGGAGATTTTGTGGGATCGTGACGTCTTTGAGGATGCTGCGCCGCGCGTGACGCAGCCGCCACGCGGTTTCGCTGTGATCGTCGTTGGTCGACGGCGGCGCGGCCCCCGCGGTCCCCGCCGCGTCCGGCGTCGCCGGCGCCGGGTCGAGCGGCGCCGGCGCGCCGACGGCGGCCGCCAGCACCGACGACGTCGGTTCGCGACGCATCGCAATCGAGGAGGAGGTCCGGCCGCTGGCGCGCACGTCGACGATCTGTCCGCGCGGCGGGAGGAAACCGCTTTGATGCACGCGGAGCAGGTACGGACCGGGCGCCAGCATGCGCAATTCGAAATGACCGCCGCGGTCAGTGACCGCGATCTTCATCGTGGCGCCCACCACGGAGACGACGGCCCCGCTCACCGGCAGCCCTTTGTCGTCGTGCACGATGCCTTCGATCGAGCCGGTCGCAAGCGACGCAATGTTGGTGGAGACCGGCTGGATTTGTGCCACCTGCGCGAACGCGGCACCCGCCGTACAGAGCAGCCCCAGAATGCCGGACGCCGCCGCCACCACTCTGGAGGTGCTTCGCATTGACAACTCTCCCGCCCCCGTTCGCGGGTGTCCCACCCGCGCTACGGGTTGACCGTGAAGTTGACGTCCCGGGTCAGAGTCTTGTTCGCGATCTTGTCGGTCACCTTGATTTCGAGCCGATAGTCGCCCTCTGGGAATGACGCCAACGGAACGGCCTGCCCGCTCTGCAGCTGATGGCCGGCCGCGAGATCGAACTGCGGCGGCAGCGTCTGCGCGTTCAAGCTCTGCGGATTCGTCTTGTTGAAGAACTTCTCGGGTTGGCCGGCCGGCTTCTGATAGAAGTTGTACTCGACGGTCACGTCGGGCTTGTTGGCCGAGTCGGTCTTCGGGTTGTAAATCAGCATGAAGGTCGACAGCTCGCCCTTCTTCGTGAAGCCCTTGAGGTCGAAGACCGGCGTGATCTCCATCGTGCCGAGCGCATACGGCCGGTCGGCCTGCTGCTGCTGCGTCAGCGGCGCCGGCAACGGGTCGATCCGCTGCGCGACCACCACCGAGCTCGTGCTCAACTCGCCGTTCCAGAAGTCGGGAACGGTCACCGATTGCCGCAGCGCGGAGGTTTTCGACGGCGGCGCATTCTTCGGCGCCTTGTCAGGCGTTGGTTCCTTGGCCACGACGAAGACGTCGTAGGTGCCGGCCGGCACGGTGAACGAGCGCGAAATGCGCATCGGATTCTGACCGGCGGCCACGGGCACGAAGGTGATGTCCTCGTAGGCGTAGCTCTTGCTTTTGTCCTTGTCTTTCTTATCGTCTTTCTTCGCGCCAGGGGCGGTCGCGGGCGCGGCCGCGGTGTCGCCGCTCTTCACGACGCGCCAGTAGAGCGCGACGTTGCCACCGGCCACTTTGGACGGATCGATGGCGACCGTAAACGGCACGTATTGCTTGTTGCCCTGGGCCTTCAGGAAATCTTCACGCACCCACGCCGCGTCGAGATCGTTCGGAGCCGCCTGCCCGGCCGCGAGATCGTCGACGATCTTGACGACGTTCTGGATCTCCTTTTTCTGCTGGTCGTTCAGCTTCTTGTCCTGCGCCACCGCCGACGCAGACGCGAATGCCAGCATCGCGACGACCGCGGCCCGTGCGCGCCAATCTTTCATAAAACCGATCTCCAACAGGGATAAAAGACGCTGTTCGAGAGCCTATCTTAGGCGTCGGCGTCGGACCAAGTCAATCAGCGGCTGTGCTATTATCCGGCCTTTCCAGCGCTTTCCGGCCCGGGCCATGAAGCTCATCGACGTCTCGGTTCCCCTCGACGCGAGCACCCCGACCTACCCCGGTAACACGCCGTTCAGCCTCGAGGCGATCAAGCGCATCGCGGCGGGCGGCAGCTCGAACGTGTCGACGGTTCACATGAGTGTGCACGCCGGGACGCACGTCGACGCGCCGCGGCATTTCTTCGACGCGCGCCCGGGCACCGACGCGCTGCCCCTCGAGATGCTCATCGGACGGGTGCGGGTGATCGAGGTCATGGCGCGCCAGATCGACGCCGAGTCGCTGGCATCGTTTGATCTCTCGGCAGACGTCCGCGTGCTCATCAAGACGCCGAATTCACGGCTCTGGGAATCGCCCGAATTTCACCGCGACTATGCCGGCGTGACCGAGTCGGGCGCCAAGCATCTCGTCGATCACGGGGTGAAGGTCCTCGGCGTCGACTATCTGTCGGTCGAGGTATTCAAGACTCCGGGCGCGCCTGCGCACCACGCGCTGCTCGGCGCCGGCACGATCGTCATCGAGGGGCTGAATCTCCGCGACGTCGAGCCCGGGACCTACGACATGTACTGCTTGCCGCTGCGGATTGTCGGGTCCGACGGAGCGCCGGCGCGGGTCGTGCTTCGGAAAAACTGAGGCCACATGGCGGCGCTGCTCGACGATTGCCTCGTCATCGTCCTCGCAGGCGGCGTCGGCGAGCGGTTGTATCCGCTGACGAAGGAGCGCGCCAAGCCGGCGGTGTACTTCGGCGGACCGTACCGCATCATCGACTTCGTGCTCAGCAACTGCATCAACTCGGGGCTGCGCCGGATCTTCATCGCGACGCAGTACAAGTCGCTCTCGCTCAACCGGCACATCCGGATGGGCTGGGGGATCGTGTCGGAAGAGCTGGGCGAATTCATCGAGATCCTGCCGCCCCAGAAGCGCGTCGGCGAGCACTGGTACCAGGGGACCGCCGACGCGGTGTTTCAGAACCTCTATTCGATCACGCGCGAGAGTCCGCGCTATCTCATCGTCCTGGCGGGCGACCACGTCTACAAGATGGACTACGCCCGCATGCTGCGGTTCCACCAGGACCACGCCGCGGCGGTGACGCTGGGGACGATTGAGGTGCCGTTGGCAGAGGCCAATCGATTCGGGATCATCGCCGTGGATGAGGCCGAACGCGTCACCGGATTTCATGAGAAGCCACAGCACGGCAGCGCGATCCCCGGGTCGCCCGAGTTCGCGCTTGCGTCGATGGGCGTCTATATCTTCAACACCGACATCCTCGTGCGCGCGCTCGAAGCCGATGCGACCCAATCGACCAACCACGATTTCGGCAAGGACGTCATTCCGGCGCTGATCCATCAGGTGCCGGTCTTTTCATACCGCTTTTACGACGAGAACAAGAAGGCCGCGAAATACTGGCGCGACATCGGGACGCTCGACGCGTATTTCGACGCGAACATGGACCTCTGCACGGTCAACCCGGAGTTCAACCTCTACGACCCCGAATGGCCCCTCCGGACGTATCAGCTGCAGGCGCCCCCGGCGAAGTTCGTGTTCGCGGAAGCCGGCGTCCGGTGCGGCCAGGCGCTCGACTCCGTGATTTCGCCCGGGTGCATCGTTTCGGGCAGCAGCATCTACGGCAGCGTCCTCTGTCCGAATGTCCGCGTGCACAGCTTCTGTCACATCGAGCAGTGCATTCTGATGCCAGGCGTGCGCGTCGGGCGACATGCGCGAATCAGACGGGCGATCATCGACCGCGACGTCCTGATTCCCCGCGGCGCGCTGATTGGCTACAACCTGGACGAAGATCGCCGCCGCCATACCGTGACCGATTCGGGCATCGTGGTGGTCACCACGGATGACGAACCGCTCATCGGGCCGCTCAGCGAGGATGCCCTGCGCTTCGAGGCCGAAGCGGATCGCCGGGGCGGTGGCGCCTGAAGACCGCCGGAGGGAGCATCGAGTGAAGATCAGCCGCGTGCGCGCGCGTGAAATTCTCGACTCACGAGGCAATCCAACCGTGGAGGTCGACGTGACCCTGGAGGGCGGCGCTCTGGGGCGGGCGGCCGTGCCATCCGGCGCATCGACGGGTGAACGGGAGGCCCTGGAGCTGCGCGACGGCGACCGGACCCGCTACGGGGGGAAAGGCGTGCGCCGTGCCGTCGGGAACGTCAACACCGAGATCGCGAGCGCGCTGGTCAATCGGGATCTCGATCAGCGCGGCCTCGACGAGGCCCTGGTGCGACTCGACGGCACGCCGACGAAGGGTCGCCTGGGCGCCAACGCGCTGCTCGGCGTTTCGATGGCGGCGCTGCGCGCCGAGGCCGCCGCGACGCACGTCCCGCTCTATCGGCACGTCGCGCAGTTGTACGGTGGTGGCGTCCATCGCCTGACGCTGCCGGCCCCGATGATGAATATCCTGAACGGTGGCGCGCACGCCGATTCGAGCGTGGACTTTCAGGAATTCATGGTGATGCCGCTGAACGCCCCCTCCTTCGGCGAGGGCCTGCGGTGGGGCGCCGAGATCTTCCACGCCCTCCGGGGGATTTTGAAGGCGCGCGGGCACTCAACCGGCGTCGGCGATGAGGGCGGGTTTGCCCCCAACCTGAGATCGAATCGCGAAGCGGTCGACGTGGTGCTCGACGCAATCGCCAAGGCAGGATTGACGGCGGGCCGCGACGTCTTTATTGCGCTCGACGTCGCCTCGAGCGAGCTCTGGGCCGGCGGCGGCTGCTACACGTTCAAGAAATCGGGTGAACCCGATCGCACCTCCGACGACATGATCCGCCTCTACGACGACTGGATCTCGCAGTACCCCATCGTGTCGATCGAGGACGGGCTGGCGGAAGGCGACTGGAGCGGCTGGCGGGCCCTGACGCAGACGCTCGGCAGCCGGGTCCAGCTCGTGGGCGACGATGTGTTCGTGACGAACCCGGAGATCCTGAAGAAGGGCATCGCCGACGGGGTCGCCAACGCGCTGCTGGTCAAGTTGAATCAGATCGGGACCGTCACCGAAACACTGGACGCGATGCGGATGGCCGCCGCCGCGCACTACGCGACGATCATCTCGCATCGATCGGGTGAGACGGAAGATTCCACGATCGCGGATCTCGCGGTCGGGACCGCCGCGGGACAGATCAAGACCGGATCTGCCAACCGCACCGACCGCATCTGCAAATACAACGAGCTGCTGCGGATTGAAGAGGAACTGGGCGCGGCCGCGGTGTACGCGGGACGGAGCGGCGTTCGCAGCATGACCGCCTGAGGCAGCGGCATCCTATGTACAAGGTCGTTCTTCTTCGGCACGGCGAGAGCACCTGGAATCGAGAAAACCGGTTCACCGGCTGGACCGACGTCGATCTGTCGGACCGCGGCCGGGAGGAGGCGGCCGAGGCGGGCCGGCTGCTCCGATCGGGCGGATACGTGTTTGACGTCGCCTATACGTCGGTCCTGAAGCGCGCGATCCGGACGCTGTGGATCGTCCTCGACACCGTCGATCTGATGTGGATTCCGGTAGAGAAGAGCTGGCGGCTGAACGAACGCCATTACGGCGCGCTGCAGGGGCTCAACAAAGCGGAAACCGCGGCGCAGCATGGCGAGGCGCAAACGAAGATCTGGCGGCGCAGCTATGACATCCCGCCCCCGCCGCTCACGCCGGAGGACAGCCGGCATCCCGCCCGGGATCCGCGCTACGCGGCGCTGAACCCGGCCGACGTGCCGGTGACTGAGTCGCTCAAGGACACCGTCGCACGCTTTCTCCCGTACTGGCACGGCACAATCGCGCCGTCGATCGCGGCGGGACGGCGGGTCCTCATCGCCGCCCACGGCAACAGCCTGCGCGCGCTCGTCAAGTATCTCGACACGATCGACGATCACGCCATTGTTGAGCTGAACATTCCGACCGGCATCCCGCTCGTCTACGAGCTCGACGACCGCCTGCGGCCGCTGCGGCATTACTACCTGGGCGACCCCGACGCGGCGGCCGCCGCCGCGGCGCGGGTCGCGGCGCAAGCGTCGACGAAGACCTGAACGTCCCGGTTCGTGCAGCGCCGGTGACTGAAAAAGGAGAGTGAAGGGCCGGCGCAAGAATACGCCGGCCCTGTCAGACTTCAGACTGGAGGGTGTTCGTTTCGAGCTTCATTCCACCGGTTCCGCTGTTTCATCGGCGGCGATTCGCAGCGATCGGAGAAACCGGCGGTCGTTGGCGGTTACTTCAAACGTCCGCCGGGGCTGAAGCTGTGGCGTCTTGGGCGTGGCGGCGACTTTCGCGCGCGCGTTCGATTGTGACCGGCTCACGAAGCCGACGACCGCCTCGAGCGTTACCTTCATTTCGAATCCCGCGGCGCGGGCCTTTTCACGACAGGCTTCGACCTGAGGATTCTCCGCGACCGCGGCGGCAATCGCGTCGACCAGCTCTCGGGCGAACCGGTTCACGACGTCGTCCATCTGCATTCCTCCCTACGCCGGCGGGGCTGGGACCCACGGCGCCTCCCGATTGCAACCTGCCTACACCCAGGCGGTGAACAGGGATCGGGCGCCTGTTGTCAAGTATCGGATTGAGAAGTTGGTGAGTTGAGTCTACGGGCGGAGCCGCCACGGTGTCAAGGAGTTACAGGGACGCCCGCAGGCGCACCGGCCGGTGTCTCCCGGAATCAGCGGTAGAAGTGAGGTCGCAGCGCGCGCCGTGCCGCATCGAGTTCGACGCCGAGTCGACGGGCGACGTCCGACCGGCGCTCCTGATCCACCGCGGCGCGCGTCAACTCCTGGCCGAGCGTCGAGATGCGGCTCGCGCACCGGCCAAGCTCGTCGTAGTCGATCGTCGACAACTGGGCGATCAGGTCGTTGAGGTCGATCGACAGCACCGAGACCGAGATCCGGCCGTCACGAATGTCGAGCAGTTCCCGCAGTCGCAGCGCGGCGTGGGCGCCGCTTGGGTTGAACCGGCACCCGCCGACATCGAGCACGCCGCGATGAACGCCCCGTGCACACAGATGCACTTCGCACATCGACGGGCCACGCGGGTCGATCCGTTCGATCGCCAGCCTCGCGTCGGGGAACGCCGCCAGCCACTGTTCCGCGAAGCGGACGTAGCCGGCTCCGCCCCGGTCTTGGCCGGCGCCGATGAACTCCACGTGGGCGTCGGCGGTAAACAGCGCCGCCGCCTCCCCGATTCGCCGCTCGTTGAAGCAGTGATAGTACTGCTCCACAACCGCCGGGTCCGGTGTACCGCTCACGATGTCCACGCCGGATAGATCTATCGGAAGGAGGCGGCGCCTGGGCCAGCCGCCGATGGCATCCCGGACGGCGGACGGTCCGGATATCCGTGACCCGTACAGGCGGCGTACAGACGACCCCCTTTTTACATAGCGATTCCGACGTTGCCGACGGGCGCCCTTACCGCTTGCGCTTCCGCCGCTTCCGCGCGTCCAGCCCGGTTCCGCGTACCACCCGCGCGCGCGCGTCCCGCAGTTCTTCCAGAATGCGGTCTTCCGCGCGCTGGCGCTCCCCTCCGACGAACACGGGCGTCATATCGAGCTCGGAGCGGATGCGGCGAAGCTGTTCCTCGATGGACGTCCAGCGAGGCCGCACGGACACGATTCGGGGACCGGCTGAGACGGGCGGTTCGGCGATCCGAGCGGGCTCCGACAGGTACGTTCGGATGGAGGCCACGACAAGCCGCGCTTCCTCGGTCAACAGATCAATGCCCGCCACCGCGACGCGAACCCAGGCGTCGATAACGACTCCCTTATCGAGCACATGGTCGAGGACATCCACCACGCTCGTACTCGACGACGCGCGACTCACGGATATCGGTGGCGGTCTCCGATCAGGCACGGTGACGGGAAAGGCAATCTTGGTGCCCAAACGCCTCCTGAGCAGGCATGGCGGCGACGGGGCCCCGAGAGCGGCGCGATACAATGACGGCCGTGCAGGACGCGCGGACGCCGCAAGATCTCGTCGGCTGGGATCCGTCGATCGAGCTCGGCGAGCCAGGCGGGTTCCCGTACACCCGCGGCATCCAGCCGACGATGTACCGGGGGCGGCTGTGGACGATGCGGCAGTATGCGGGGTTCGCGAGTGCCGAAGAGTCCAACGCGCGGTATCGCTATCTGCTGGCGAACGGCGTGACCGGCCTGAGCGTCGCGTTCGATCTCCCGACCCAGATGGGCTACGACTCGGATCATCCGCTCGCCGCCGGCGAGGTCGGACGCGTCGGCGTCGCCATCGATTCGCTCGAGGACATGACCGCGCTCTTCGACCAGATTCCGCTCGATCGCGTTTCGACCTCGATGACGATCAACGCGACGGCCGTCATGCTCCTGGCGCTCTACGTGGCGACGGCCAGGCGGCAGGGTGTCGACGTCGCGACGCTGTCGGGAACCGTGCAGAACGACATCCTGAAGGAATACGTGGCGCGCGGCACCTACATCTACCCGCCGCGACCGTCGTTGAGGATCGTCACCGACCTGTTCGCGTTCTGCGACCGCGCGCTGCCGAACTGGAACACCATCTCCATCAGCGGGTATCACATCCGCGAGGCGGGATCCACCGCGATTCAGGAAGTCGGCTTCACCTTCGCGCACGCGGTCGCGTATGTGCAGGCCGCGGTCGACGCCGGCCTCGACGTCAATCAGGTCGGCCGGCGCATCTCGTTTTTCTTCAACGCGCACAACGATTTTCTCGAGGAAGTCGCGAAATTCCGGGCGGCGCGGCGGCTCTGGGCGCGCATCATGCGCGATCGGTTTCGCGCGACCAGTCCGCGCGCGCAACAACTGCGGTTCCACGCGCAGACGGCCGGCAGCACGCTGACCGCGCAGCAGCCCGACAACAACATCGTCCGCGTCGCGCTGCAGGCGATGGCGGCCGTCCTCGGTGGAACCCAGTCGCTCCACTGCAACGGCCGGGACGAGGCGCTGGCGCTGCCGACGGAAGAATCGGCGCGCATTGCCCTGCGAACGCAGCAGATCATTGCCGCCGAAACCGGCGTCGCGAGCACCGTGGACCCGTGTGGCGGCGCCTACGCCATCGAGGTTCTGACCAACGCAATTGAACGCGGCGCCGTGGACATTCTGGACCGCATCGAGCGCGCCGGCGGTACGCTGGCGGCGATCGAGAACGGGCTGATTCAGCGCGAGATTCAGGAGTCGGCCTACCGGGCCCAGCGCGCCGTCGAGAGCGGCGACGCGGTTGTCGTCGGCGTCAACCGGCTGGTCGCGGCCGATGAGGCCACGCCGATCCCGACCCTGCAGATCAATCCGGAGGTCGAGCGCCGGCAAATCGAACGCGTCCGCGCGTTGCGACAGCGGCGCAGCCAGGCGCCGTGGCGGGCGGCGCTCGACGGGGTCACCGCGGCCGCACGCAGCGGCGCGAATCTCGTCCCGCCGATCATCGCCGCGGTCGAGGCCTCGGCGACGGTTGGCGAAATCGCCGACGCGCTCCGCGCCGTCTTCGGCGAATATGCGGACACGGCGACGGCCTGATGCCTGATCCGCTGCTCCAGGTCGAGCACCTGACAACGGTGTTCGACCGCCCGTCGGGTCCTCTGCCCGCGGTGACCGACCTCAGCTTCGACGTGCAGCCGGGGGAGACGCTCTGTCTGGTCGGCGAATCGGGCAGCGGTAAGTCGGTGACGGCGTTGTCGATCCTGCGGCTCGTGCCGCCGCCGGGACGCATTGCGGGCGGCCGCATCGTCTTCAAGGGACGCGATCTGCTGACGGCCGACGAGGGCGAACTGCGGCGCGTGCGGGGAGCCGAGATTTCGCTGATCTTCCAGGAGCCGGTCACGGCGCTCAACCCGGTGTTCACGGTCGGCGATCAAGTTGCCGAAGTGCTCATCGTGCATGACCGGGCCACCAGGCGCGGCGCCCGTGCACAGGCGATCGACCTGCTGCGGGCGGTCCGCCTCCCCGATCCCGAATCCCGCATCAACGACTACCCGCACCAGCTCTCGGGCGGCCAGCGGCAGCGCGCCCTCATCGCGATCGCGCTCGCCTGCCGCCCCTCGCTGCTGGTCGCCGACGAGCCCACCACGGCGCTCGACGTGACCGTTCAGGCGGAGATTCTCGATCTCCTTCGCGAGATGAAAGCGACCTTCAACCTCGCGCTCCTCCTGATCACGCACGACCTCGGCGTCGCCGCCGAGGCGGCGGACCGCGTCGCGGTCATGCGCGCGGGCCGCCTCGTCGAACTCGGTCCGGTGCGCGCGATCTTTCACGATCCGCAGCACCCGTACACGCAGAGCCTGCTCGCCGCGATCCCGGGGGGCCATGGCGCTTGTTGAAGTCGCGCACCTCGTCAAGCAGTTCGTGCGCGACGCGGGCTTGTTCCGCCGCGGGACCGCCCTCACCGCCGTCGACGACGTGAGCTTCTCCATCGAGGAGGGCGAAACCTTCGGGCTGGTCGGTGAATCCGGCAGCGGGAAGACGACCACCGGCCGCTGCATGCTGCGGTTGCTGACGCCGACATCCGGGAGCATCCGCTTCCGCGGCGAAGACGTGCTCGAGTTCTCCCCGCCGCGGCTGCGCCGCGCACGGCGCGACATGCAGATGGTCTTCCAGGATCCGCATTCGTCGCTCAATCCGCGGATGCGCGCGCGCCAGATCGTCGAGGAGCCGCTCGTCATCCACCGTCTCGGGTCGCGCGCCGAGCGCCGGGAGCGCGCGGCGGAACTGTTCCGCCTCGTCGGCCTCGAGCCGGCGCATCTCGATCGGTTCCCTCACGAATTCAGCGGCGGCCAGCGTCAGCGCATCGGCCTCGCCCGCGCGCTCGCGCTCAATCCGTCATTCGTGATTCTCGATGAGCCGGTCTCGGCGCTCGACATGTCGATTCAGGCGCAGGTGGTCGCGCTGCTGACGGAGCTGCAGCACCGGCTGCGGCTGACGTATCTGTTCATCACGCACGATTTGCGCCTCGTCGAACATCTCTGCGGCCACGTCGCCGTGATGTTCCGGGGGCGCATCGTTGAAATGGGGCCGGCGGCGGCCCTGTTTACCGCGCCGCGGCATCCGTATACCCAGGCGCTGCTGTCGGCGGTGCCCTCGCCGGATCCCGACGGCAAACGCCAGCGGATCGTGCTCGACCCCGCGACGGTGAATCGCGATGCGATCCTCACCGAAGTCGGCGCCGGCCACTTCGCGGCGCTGTAGGCGCGCGGGCGGCGCGTCGGCCGCCGCGGCGCGCTACGCTGCGCGGCGAACGTCGTTCTCGACGCGCCCGTCTCGAATGTGAATGGCTCGGTAGGCGTAGGCGGCGACGTCCGCCTCGTGCGTGACCAGCACGATGGTGTTTCCGCCTTTGTGGAGCCGCTCGCACAGCGTCATGATCTCGGTGCCGGTCTTCGAGTCGAGGTTCCCCGTCGGCTCGTCGGCCAGCAGAATCGACGGATTGTTGACGAGCGCGCGCGCGATCGCCACGCGCTGCCGTTGACCGCCGGAGAGCTCGTTCGGGCGATGCATCATGCGCGGCGCGAGCTCGACCTTCTCGAGCGCCGCCTTCGCCCGCTCCTGCCGATCCTTGGCGATGATCCCCGCGTAGACGAGCGGCAGTTCGACGTTGTGCAGCGCGGTCGCACGCGGCAGCAGGTTGAACGTCTGAAAGACGAATCCGATTTCTTCGTTCCGGATCCGGGCCAGCTCGTTGTCGTTCATCTGGCTCACCTGTTTGTTGTTCAACAGGTAGGACCCGCGCGTCGGCGTGTCGAGGCACCCGATCAGATTCATCAACGTCGATTTGCCGGAGCCCGACGGACCCATGATCGCGACGTACTCACCGCGCTCGATCTGCAGCGACACGCCGCGGAGCGCGTGGATCTCCTCGGTTCCCATCACGTAGGTTTTCCAGAGATCCACCGTTTCAATTAACGCCATATCAAGAAATTAGACGTCGAAGGCGACACGCCAGTTCAGCCGCGGTCGCCTGTGGTTTCGCAACCGCCGTTCCCATCGTACTCGGCCCGGTGCGCGTTCCAAAGGACGGATCGCCTCTGGTCAGCTCGGCGGGGCGGACTGTCCGCCCCGGGCTCCTGCCACCGCCCGGCGATGCCGGCGGTTGTCCCGCGAGATCTTGATGGCGTCTGCAAAGACCCCGACGGTGCGCGTGCTGTTCGACGCGGTGCTGGCGAAGGACGTCGACCGCGCGGGAGGGGACGGCTCCTCGCTGTCCCTGATCGTCATCGACCTGAAACGGGTTGCTCACCGACGCAGAGGCGAGCGCGCCCGCCGGAACGGGCCGGGTCGCGGCGAACGCGTCGGTGGCTCCCGCGACTACGCCTCCCGCTCCTCGTACTCGGCTTTCAGTTTCGCCACAACGCCCGGATCGGCGAGCGTCGTGGTGTCGCCGAGCGTCTTTCCCTCGGCAATGTCGCGGAGCAGCCGGCGCATGATCTTCCCCGATCGCGTCTTGGGCAGGTCGGCGGCAAACAGGATGTCATCCGGGCGGGCGATGGAGCCGATTTTCTTGACCACATGATCCTTCAGGTCGTCGACGAGCGTCTTGGACTGCGAGCGGGCCCCTTCCTTCAGCGTCACGAACGCCGCGATCGCCTGCCCCTTGATCTCATGCGCGCGGCCCACCACGGCTGCTTCCGCCACGCTCGGGTGATCGACCAGTGCACTCTCGACCTCCATCGTCCCGATCCGATGACCGGCGACGTTGATCACGTCGTCGACACGGCCGAGCAGCCAGAAATAGCCGTCGGCATCACGTTTGGCACCGTCTCCCGTCACGTAGACCGACGGGCCCCACTTATTCCAGTACTGCCGCACGTACCGGTCGGGATCGCCGTAGATGCCGCGCAGCATGGACGGCCACGGCCGCGTGAGCGCCAGCAGCCCGCCGCCGACCTCCACCGGGTCCCCGCGCTCGTTGCGGATCTCGGCGAAGATTCCGGGAAATGGCTTCGTGGCCGAGCCCGGCTTCAGCGTCGTGACGCCAGGCAGCGGCGTAATCATGATGGCGCCCGTTTCGGTCTGCCACCACGTATCGACCACCGGACAGC
>JBPYEE010000067.1:0-4165 GCA_051985095.1 Vicinamibacterales bacterium
CTGACCGTGGAGCTGCCCCTGAAAACAATTGTCCGCGGCTACTCGTGGTGTGTGATTCCGATCACCTGGCGCAACCGGCGAAGCGGCGTGGCGAAGCTGAAGATCAAGGAAATGGGCGCCCGGTACATGTTCATCGTGCTGTACGTCTGGCTCGAGAAGTACTTCAGCCGTGGCGATTTCAAAAAGGCGAACGAACCGTGAGCGTCCCTGGTTCGCGGCCGAGACCCATGCGCCGATTCCCTGCTCGCCGACGCGACCGTGTCGCTGATGGCGCCAGTTCGACCAGGCGCTTGCGGGATCGACATGGCGCACGCAACTGCCCGAGCAACGGGCGGCAGCGGGCGTCGCAGCGGCAGCAGGGCGCCGTGTCCGCAGGTCTCCGTGCGGCGGCAGTCGTCGCCGGCGGGCCGGCGCATAGGTCGCGCCACCAGCGACGAACGGCAACCGAGCAAGTGGGTGACCACCCGCCAGCTGCCGCTCTCGGTCGGCATGACCGATTGCGCTGCTGTCTCTGCTGATCATCACCGTCGGACGGACCCTTGGAGCTGCGCACGCCAGATGAGCCGCAGACGTTGCACAACTGCTGCTGGCTGCTTGTGCCCGATGTTCTGCCACGCGAGTTCGTCGACCGCCTCGACAGCGAGCGCGGGAACGCGTCTCACGCGCAGCGCGCGCAGCGAGCCGCAACACCGTCGATGCCGGTACCGACGGGACGGTGCATCCCCCCCGCGAACGCGCCGTGTTGCTCGAGCTGCTGCAGCGAAATTATGGACAGATGGGGAGCGCGCGTTTCTTTGATGGGCCGTACCGTCCATCCTGAACACGTACGGCGGCGTGCTGAATCGGCGCATCGAACGGACGTACGTCGCGTTCATCCACCGCGGATGGATCGGCGCGATCAGGGTTGATTCCCACGTTTTCGATATCATGACCAATCTCAAGCGTGTGCTGGTGACCGGCGGGGCCGGTTACGTCGGTTCCGTTCTCGTTCCCCATCTGCTCGAGCGCGGTTATGACGTCCGAGTGCTCGACCTGTATCTGTACGGCGATGGCGTGCTGAACGCTGTCGCCAACCATCCTGGTCTCGAGCAGATCAAAGGGGACATCCGCGATCGGAGCGTGCTGGAACACGTCATGCCGGGGTGCGACGCTGTTATCCATCTCGCGTGCATCTCGAACGATCCAAGTTTCGAGCTGAACCCTGAGCTCGGGAAGTCGATCAACTACGACGCGTTCTTCGACCTCGTGGCGGTCGCGCGGGACAGCGGCGTGCGACGCTTCATCTACGCCTCCTCGTCGAGCGTGTATGGAATCAAGGACGCCGAAAACGTCACCGAGGAGCTGGCGCTCGAGCCGCTGACCGACTACTCCAGGTACAAGGCGCTGTGCGAAGAGGTGCTGTTGAAGGCCCAGACGCCGGGATTTGCGACCGTGGTCGTTCGCCCTGCGACTGTGTGCGGGTACTCGCCGCGCCTGCGCCTCGACCTCACCGTGAACATCCTGACCAACTACGCCGTCAACAGCGGCAAAATCACGGTGTTCGGCGGGGCGCAGATGCGGCCGAACATTCACATCGGCGACATGGCTGATGCGTACGGGACGCTGCTCGCCGCCGCCGCCGATCAAATTGCCGGCAAAGTGTTCAATGCCGGCTACGAAAACCACACCGTCTCGCAGCTCGCCGAGATGATCCGGGCCGTCGTCGGCCGCTCGACCGAGATCGTCACAACGCCGACGAACGATAACCGCTCATACCACATCTCGTCGGAGAAGATCCGCCGCGAGCTCGGATTCGTGCCGCGGCACACGATCGAGGACGCGGCGCGCGACCTGGTCAGTGGCTTCAAGGCGGGGTTGATTCCGAACCCGATGTCGGACATTCGCTACTACAACCTCAAGACGATGCAAGCGCTTCAGCTCAAGTAGCGATGTGCGCGATCCTTGCCGCCTCGGCCGCAGCGTTTCTTGCCTGCCTCGCGCTGCACGTCGCGATCTGGCGTGTCTGGCGGCCCGTCGGCTATCGTGCGTGGTTGCCCGCCCTCGTCGTGACATTCTTGGTCGGCGGTTCGTTGCTCGCGCGATGGATACTGGCCAGCCGGCTTGGGGCCCCCGACGATCCGACCGTCGACCGGCGCGTTGCGCTCGCTGCCGTGCTTCTGCTACACGGCTCGGCGTCGGGCGTCTATATCATCGGCTACACCCTGGTATCGGCGTTCAGTCCCTCGATCGAGATTCTCAAGGCTTTAGACGCAGCGCCCGACGGGCTCCGGCGCACGGAGATCGACGTTCCGTTCCTGCGTCGTGCCGTGGGTGGCGATCGCGTCCGAAATCTGCTGACAGAGGGGATGCTGCAAACCGACGGTGATGGAGTGCGCTTGAAGGGGCACGCCGCGACGTTGGCGCAGCTGGCGTTGTGGTACCGGCATGCGATTGGCCTGCCCGACGAGACCGGCGGCTGAATGCCCGTTCGCGCGCTCGTCGTGCTCCTGGCCACCGCACCTGCCGGTATCTTTACATGTCACGCCGTCGCCTACCGTGTGCTGCGCAATACTGGCCGTCGGCCGACGGCGCACACCAGCGCGCTCATCGCGATCGTGGTGTGGTTCGTCGTGACCCTGGGAGCCGCCGCCGGGCTGATGGTCCACGCCGCCGTTCCACTCTCATCGCTCGTGTGCGGTGGCGCTTACACTCTCGCCGTGTTCGCCGCGCTCGCCGTGCTCTATATCGATGTCGTCAACATCGCGGAAACGTCGCTGCACATGCACGTGCTCCTCGAAGTGACCTGGACCGAGCAGCCATCGCTCTCGTGGCTCGTCGACCGGTACGGTGCCGAGCGCCTCATCAACGAGCGCATCGATCGACTGATGGCGCTCGGGCAGATCCGCGAATCGAGAGGGCGGTATCTGATCGCGAACCGGTCGACGCTGCGCGTGAATGCGGCCATCGACAGGTGGCGCCGCGTGCTCGCCCTTCCCACCTCGCCGGAATCCGCCGAGAACCCGTGACACCAGTCGTCGGCATCGACTTCGACAACACGCTCGTGACCTACGATGCGCTGATGCACGAGGCGGCTCTCGAACGCGGCCTGATCGATGTTGAGGTGCCGGCAAACAAGCGGGCCGTCCGGGATCGGCTGCGGCTGCGGCCCGATGGCGAGATCGCCTGGCAGCAGCTGCAGGCACTGGCGTACGGGCCCTTGATGAGCCGCGCCCGCCTGATCGACGGTGCAGAGGCGTTCGTGCGCCAGTGCCGCGCGCGGGGTTGGCCGCTCTATGTCGTGAGCCACAAAACCGAGTTTGCGGGCTGTGACACGACGCGGACGAACCTCCGCGACGCGGCGCGCACCTGGATGCACGCGAATGGCTTCTTCGATCCGGCGGGGATCGGCCTGTCCGCTGCCGCCGTCTTTTTCGAGAGCACACGCGCCGAAAAGATCGCGCGGATCCTTGCGCTCGACTGCACGCACTTCATCGATGACCTCGAGGAGGTGTTCCACGAACCCTCGTTTCCGGACACGACCGAACGCTTGCTGCTCGCTGCTGGCGTAACGGTCGTTGACGAGCGGATCCGGGTGATGCCGGATTGGCCAGCGCTCTGTGACTACTTCTTCGGCGCTCGCGCCTGATCTCGACGCGATCTGCCGCGCGCACCTCGGACGTGCGCTGCGATCGGCGCATCGAATCGGCGTCGGCCGGAATGCGCGCGTGTTTCGGCTCGAACTCGCCGACGGCGGCGCGCCGGTCGTGATCAAGTTTTACCGACGCGACGCCGGCGACCCGCGCGAACGGCTCGCCGCGGAATTCGGCGGCCTTCAGTTCTTATGGGAGAATGGCGTGACTGCGATCGCGCGTCCGCTCGCGGCCGACCGCGATCGGAACTGCGCGATTTATCAGTACATCGAAGGCGCCGTTCATGATGGCCGGCCTTCGGCCACCGAGATTGATCAGGCCGTCGAATTCCTAAGCATTTTGAAATCGCTGCGGTCTCGGCGCGGCAGCGACCGTCAGCCGCGTGCGTCGGAGGCGGAATTCTCGATCGCAGGTCTAACCGCGAACATCGATCGCCGGCTCGAGCGCCTGCGGCGTTGTCCGCCGGTGGGCGACGGCGCGGTGCTGCGCGCGTGGATCACCGGAACGCTGCAGCCCCTGGTGAGAGACGTCTTCGC
>JBPYEE010000068.1:0-3907 GCA_051985095.1 Vicinamibacterales bacterium
GGTTCGTCGATCGATTCTGAAGACACGATGAAGTTCTCGGCGATGACCGGTGTGCGTCCGATGATCGAGACATATCCACTCGAAAAAACCCAGGAAGCCTACGACCGCATGATGAGCAACGCAGCACGGTTTCGGGTGGTTCTCACCACCGGGAACTAACGCAGAAGTCGTGAAGACCGCGGCCGTCATAGCTGCCAACCGAAACGTGTCGCTCGGGGACGCGACATTTCGTGCCGCCGATTGTCTGCCCTTGATTGATCTGGTCCGACACCGGTCGATCAGTTTGTATCGCCCCGATCGTCTCGGCGGTCTGTCGGTCTTTCAGGCGTCGCGCACATTGATCTTCATAGGCGCGTCGTCACTACGCACGACATACACCGGTTCGTCATTCTTGCACTCGACGTTCTTTACGAATCGATATGCCGATCGGCAGTGCGGTCGGTCGGCTTTCCTGCAGTCGCGATCGCCTCAACAGCGGGCGATAGTTGTGAGGCACATGCGCGATCAGCGGCGCTCGTGGATCCTCGCGCGGCTTGCTTAACACATGGCGAGCAGCCTTCGAACGCTCGCCACGGCCACCGTCGACGCGATGCTGATCGTGACATTTGGCGTGCAGATGATCCGCGTCGACGGTTTCAGCATGGCACCCACACTCGAAGATCACGATCGTCTGATCGTGGACAAGCTTATCTACTGGTTCAGCGAGCCGCGACCCGGTGACACCGTGACCCTCTATTATCCGCCCGACCCGCACTCGCTGTTCGTCAAGCGACTGATCGCGACCGAAGGCAACACGGTGCAGATCGCTGACGGCCGAGTCATTGTGAACGGTCGCGTCTTACGAGACGACTATGTCACACCCTCATACCGGGACCACGATGATTGGGGTCCGGAAACCATTCAGCAGGGCTACGATTTCGTCATGGGCGACCACCGGAACCGCAGCCTCGACAGCCGCCATCGGGGTCTTGTCCCGACGAAGTACATCGTCGGCAAAGTGACGCTGCGATGGTGGCCGATTCAGGACGTGAGAATGTTCTGACGTCCCGTAAGCAGCGAAAGCGCGATACCCGATTCGGTTGTTGTGTCCCTTCGGTCACCGTTCAGCGCGCCGGACCGCCTTCGAGATTCGCAGGGTCCTCACGGAGAGGCCGGCACGCAGCGAACCGAGCCAATCGCGTTTGCGGCTGAACGGCCACCGACGACTGAGACAGGTGTCGTGGAGGCGTTCGGACCACCGCGGTCTTCAAGACTGGCGACGCGATCGTGGCGAGTACTCAACGCAGTGCACCATTTCGACCGCGCGCCGGTCTCATCGCCGCGTCCACGGCATCGAGTTACCGATCCGAAATCCGGGTCGGACCCGACAACGGCTCGGCTTGACCCCGTTCGGTGGGATGCGAGACAGCGCTCGCTGGAGTCCACGGGCGCCACGGCCGCTGCTCGATTTCGATCTTCCCGTCGATGCCGGCGGGCTCCCAGCGCGTCTCGTCGCCGTCGCGCCAGAACCGCAGGATTACGCTCGCGGCGCCGATCCGCAGCCCCCTGAGCGTCACATTCGGAAGCCAGTGTGGGAGCACAGGGTCAACGTACAGCCTTCCGTTCGGCGCGTCCGCCTCCAAGCCGAGGATCGCCTGGAGAAGATGAAACACGGATCCGGCAGCCCAGGCCTGAGGTACGTTGGCGCCAGGATAGAGCACTGGGAATGTCCCCGGACGGCGCTCAAACCCCGCATACAGCTCTGGCAGGCGATAGCTGATGAAGTAGCTTGCCGCTTCCGAAATGTCGCGTGCAATCCGCGCCGCCTCCTCGGCAAATCCGTACCGTTTGAAACCCAGCGCGATGATGCCGTTGTCGTGCGGCCAGACCGACCCGCGCTGATACGAGATCGGGTTGTAGGCCGGATTCTGCTGAGTCAGGGTACGAATGCCCCACCCGCTCCACATGTCCGGCTGCAACAACCGTTCGACGACCCGGTGGGCACGGTTCGGCCGAATCAGTCCGCTCCAGAGGCAGTGCCCCACGTTTGATGCAATCGTGCGAACGGGCTGCTTGTCGGCATCGAGCGCGTAGGCGTAGAACCCGATGTCCTCGCACCAGAACCGCTCTTCGAAGCGGTCCTGCAGGTCCGTCGCCCGGCGGCGTAATTCCTGCGCGTGGGCCGTCTCCCCGAGCGCGTCCAACAGTTCGCCCATCCGCATCCAGGCGTCGAACACGTACCCCTGCAGCTCGCACAGTGCCTTGGGCTGGTTCACCTGGCGACCGTCCGGATACACGACGGCGTCGGCCGCGTCCTTCCAGCCCATGTTCTCGTAGCCCGCTCCCGATCGCGTCTTGTATTCCTGGAAGCCGTCGCCGTCGAGATCGCCGTACCGATCGATCCATTCAAGGCAGCGTAGCGCGACATCCCGGTACTGCCGGACGAGACTCACGTCGCCCAGCCATTTCCACGCTTCATGAAGGACGATCAAATAGAGCGGCGTCGCGTCTGCTGTCCCGTAGTACGGCGTGTGCGGAATGCGCTTGAAATGCGCCAGCTCGCCAAACCGGATCTCATGGAGCATCTTGCCCGGCTCGGCATCGCGCCAGTCGTCGATCGCTGTGGCTTGGTATTCTGCGAGCTTCGTCAGCACGCCGCAGGCGAATCTCGGGAAGACGATCATGTTCTGCAGGCTGGCGATCAGACTGTCCCGGCCGAAAATCGTGACGAACCACGGCACGCCCGCGGCCGGCAGCCACAAATCATTCGCCAGATCGTGGTCATGAAGTCGCAGCGCTCCCATATCCTCGAGCGACTGCCGATACAGTCGATAGACATCCTCGTTCGCTGATGTCAGCGCGGTGGCGCGCTCCTGCCACCCGCGCTGCAGCAGATCAACCGCCGTCTCCGCATCGTATTCGCAGCCGCGTATTGGTTCGCGCACGCGCGTATCGCGCGCCAGAACGTAATCACAGCACGAGTGCCACTGCTCACCGGGCTTGAGTGTCACTTCAAAACTGATCCGGCCGTTGGCGTAGGCGGCCGGACTGGTGCTGCGCTTCAGGCGGAAAATGAAGCGGCGCGTGAAGTCGCGATTCGCGTAGACGGTTTCCAGCTGGCTGTCCGCCTCATTCCACTCGGTCGTGATGCGGCCACGGCGCACGAACTTGCCGGACTTGACTTCGAACAGATCTGCGAAGTCGGACCGGAGCGCGATCTCAAGATTGAAGCGAACCAAAGAGGGACTGTGGTTCGTCACGTCGATGTCTTCATGGACGCCGTCAGAGACGTTGCGGAGCAGCGACAACGCGAGCGCGCCGGCGCTCACACTGCCGTCTTCGGTCTCGAACGGCGGATTCGTCAGATGAAAGCGAGCGGCATAGTACGTAACGGGCGAGGACGTGAGGAGCTGCCACGGCTCACCGTTTGCGGACACCGCGTAGTAGCTGACAAAGCGTGTGTCGTCGGCGAATACGCCCTGGTCGCTGTCCGCCAGGATCTGCCCGCCCGGCGCGGTGACCATGAACGTGCTGCCCTGGTTAATCGTTACCACCGGGGGCGCGACGTTGATGCTGACAGGCATTCGCACCTCTTGCGTCGTCGACGGGCAGATACAATCTGCGTACCCGGTAGTTCGCAAGATGTCGTCAGGGTGCAGTCGCGCGTGGTGTCGCGAATCGGTGGGCGGATTGCCGACCGACACCGCCGTCCCCACCGTAATCGTGGTCGATCCTGCCGCACGAGCACGTCCGCGCTTCGCCGTGCCGTCGTCAGCGTTTTGGACGCCCGCCGGCGTCGGCCGGCTGACGTCGGTCCACTCCGGCGCAACTAGGGCGGCGCCCTCGTTCGAACGCTGTTGGCGCTCCGGGTGGCGCGACAGAAAGGCACGGAGGAACACCTCTGACCGTCTGACCAAGGCGTTGATCG
>JBPYEE010000069.1:0-2433 GCA_051985095.1 Vicinamibacterales bacterium
GCGCGGTTCCGCACCGTCGTTGAGACCAGAAACTTAGGGGCGCGGCTGTGGCACTCTGACAAGGGCGAGGTTCGGCAAGCTACGGCCGACACAACTCTGGCGCGTTCCTGCCCGAATAGGAGCTTGGCCCCGGTCCTGGCGATCGTTGACATGGTGGCGGATCGTCGCAGTGATCTGCAGCGATCGTGACCCCGTTGGAGAGACTGATCCTTTCATCGCAACCGGGCCGACCCTCGCCCTCTGACAGAGAGGAGCACGGTATGGCGCGTATGGTTTGGCAGAATCGGAAGCAGCGGAAGGCACTGGCGCGACGACTGCAATCGGACGACCCGGGCCTCCAGGTGATGCATCCCCATGCCGCCGGCATCGATGTCGGGAACAGCGTGCATTACGTGGCGGTCCGTCCCGACAAGGACGCCGAACCCGTCCGTCGATTTGGGTGCTTCACCGCCGACCTGTATCGACTGGCCGATTGGTTACAGCGCTGCGGCGTCACCACCGTCGCGATGCAATCGACGGGCGTGTATTGGATTCCCTTGTACGAGACCCTGGAGGCCCGCGGATTCGACGTGTATCTCGTGAATGCCCGTCACACGAAGAATCTCCCCGGCCGCAAGACCGACGTCCAGGAGAGTCAGTGGTTGCTGAAGCTCCACACGTATGGCCTGCTTCGCAACTCGTTTCACCCGACGGCGGCGATCCGGGTCGTGCGCACGTACTGGCGCCAACGGGCCGAACACGTCCAAGCCGCCAGCAGTTGCATTCAGCGGATGCAGAAAGCCCTCACACAGATGAACGTCCAGCTGGCGAATGTGATCAGTGATATCAGCGGCTGGACGGGGCAAGCCATTATTCGAGCGATCCTGGACGGGGAACGCGATCCCGGCCGCCTCGCGGCGTTGACGGATCCGCGCGTTCAGGCGACACGAGAGGAGATGGCCAACAGCCTCCACGGCACCTGGCGCCCTGAACTGCTCTTCCTGCTGAAGCAGCATGTGGACATGTACGATACCTACCAGCGACGCATCCGCGAGTGCGACCAGGCGTTGGAATGCCACCTCAAGACGTTTGCCGACAAGGTGCCGGTCGATCGCGCCGTTCCCCCGCCGGCAGCCGATCTGCCACCCGGACAGCCCAAAAAGCGGCGCAAGAAGGCGCACAGCCATGCCCCGCATTTCGACCTCCGCACGGAGCTCCACCGAATCACTGGCGTGGATCTGACGCGAATCGACGGCATCGATGTCGGCGTGGCACAGACGATCATCAGTGAAGTGGGGCTCGACATGAGCCGATGGAGCACCGAAGGTCACTTTGCGTCCTGGTTGGGGCTATGCCCCAACAACAAGACCAGTGGGGACAAAGTGCTCGGACGATCCACGCGGCTTGTCGTGAGTCGGACGACGACCGCGCTCCGAATTGCCGCCAACACGCTCCTGAAAAGCCGCAGTTATCTCGGCGCCCAGTTTCGTCGCCTGCGCAGTCGACTCGGCGCTCCGAAAGCGATTACGGCCATGGCGCACAGGCTCGCCGTCCTGGTGTATCGCATGTTGAAATTCGGCCACGAGTACGTCGACAAAGGGATGCAGTACTACGAGACTCGGCATCGGGAGCAACAAATTCGGCTTCTCCACAAGAAGGCTGCCCGGCTCGGTCTCCGAATCGTTCAAGCCGACGCCGTCTGCCCGTGAACGAGTCGAACTCCGGCGAAGTTTCTGGAGAGAGTTGGTCGTGGCCTGAGTGAGGCCACGGCGGACCGGCAGCCGCCAGTTCGAGACGGTGAATCCAGTGCCCGCACACCGGCCGCGGGTGCTATCGGCAGTCTGAAGAACGGAGCCGCCTGAGTGGCGTCAGTGGAGGTGTGTTTTATCGATCTGTTGGTTCTTCGATGGTTTACCTCACGCTTGATAGTCGCTGTTACCTGGTATTCGGCAAGAAATTGTTCACCGATTGTTCACTCGCTTGTGGGGTGAACCCCTCGGCTGAGACAATTCGCAATGGGCACAGCTGCAGTTTGTTAAGCGCTCCGTGTATCTCCTTGCGAAGCCTGGCTTTTCGCGACCACGGCAGGGAACAAGTCGTGGCTCCGTCGTTTTGCTGAAGCCTTTCGTTCGTTCTCATCGTTCTCAAAAAAGGTCATCGTGGCACTGCGAGCGTCTGTCGCGACGGATGGACGTTGGCTCTGCTCGAACTCTTCGGAGATCGATACCCGAGCGCGGAGTGCAATCGCTGGCGATTATAGTACCGCTCGATGAAGTCTTCGATGTTCGTTCGCAAGTGTTCAAGATGATTTTCGTACGCGTTGGCGTAGATCTCTTCGCGTTTCAGCGTCTTGATACAGCTTTCGCAGCTGGCATTGTCGTACGGGTTCGCCGGACGACTCATGCTCGGCACCATCCGATGCGCCTCGAGAACGGCCACGTATTCTTCGCAGGC
>JBPYEE010000070.1:0-4113 GCA_051985095.1 Vicinamibacterales bacterium
GTCGCCGAACTGCAGGGATTCTCGAAGTACCAGCGCGATGGCATCGTCATGCGCGCCGGCAGCACATTCAGCGTCGACATCGATCTGAAGGTCGGCGCGCTGTCGGAAACGGTTACGGTGACGGGCGAGTCGCCGATGATCGAGACGCAAAAGCCGAGCAGCACGCTCAACATCCAGGGAGACCTCGTTCGCGAGGCGCCCGTAACGTCGCGCCGACTCTTCAGCGACGCACTCGATATGGCGCCTGGCGTCGCGTCGCGCAACGTCAATGACGGCGTCGGCCGACGCGCGTACTACTTTCACGGCGCGGTGTTGTTCGGCCACGTAATCATGCTCGAAGGCGCGCCGGCCTCGTCGTACCTCGACGCGTCGGCCCATTCGATGGGAATGGGCGGCGACACGATCGCGGATACCGAGCTGAAGCTCGGGGGCGTCGACGCGGCGTCACCGATGGGCACCGGCGTCGTCATGAACATCGTCGCACCGCAGGGCGGCAATCGGTTCGCCGGCAGCGGCGAGTACGAAGCGCAACCCACCGCGTGGAACGCCGACAACACCATCGGCGGCAACAATCCGGGCGGCATCCCGACGATTCAATCGGTCCAGCAGGCCGACGGTTCGTTTGGTGGCCCGATCAGCCAGAACAAGACGTGGTTCTTCGGCGCCTACCGCTACGCGAACTTGACCAACGGTATCAGCCGAACGCCAGCCAACCTCGGCGCCCTGACATCGATCGTGCCAGGCTTCCAGCCGTTTCCGAACATCATCACCAGCAACCAGCCGTTCGTGAAGATCACCTCGCAGCTGAATGCGCGCCACCAGATTTCCGGCTACTACCAGCGCGACCGACTGCTGTACACGACGGATCGCGAGCTTGATGCGACGCGGTTCAATCCGACGTCGACCGGCGGCGGGGTCGCGCAGGGAAAGCTGTCGTCGGTGTGGTCGAACACGGTCACCACGACCCTGGCGGTTGCCTTCAACAACAAGGGTGGGGCCGACA
Organism: Vicinamibacterales bacterium; assembly: GCA_051985095.1. GTDB lineage: Bacteria > Acidobacteriota > Vicinamibacteria > Vicinamibacterales > CAVVIG01 > Gp6-AA45. The sequence goes on from JBPYEE010000070.1 coordinate 1,004, forward strand.
GCAGCACCTACAAAGATGCCACGGTGGTGGGACCACAAATCTATGTCAATCAATCGGCGTTCACCTCGTCTGGCATTCAAGTGGGGACCGGTACACTCGTCCAGGAGAACAATCCGCAATCGGAGCCGATTCAGCCGGCCGAGATGTGGGTCGTAAGGGGCGACCTCACCTACTTCAGAGAGGGCTGGGGCGGGTCACACGAGATCAAGACCGGGATCTGGGCCGAGCCACGCGCGACGCTCAAAACGACGAACAATTACGTGAACGGCGGCTACGACCTCGAGCAGGTCCGCGAGATGGTGCCAGGGACGCCGTCGGCCGGCCTCACGCCATTTTTGCAGCAGTATCAGACGCCGACCAATCTGGTCAGCGTCGACGAGCGTGACCGCGACATTGCCGTCTACGCGCAGGACGCGTGGCGCCCGATCCCGCGGCTGACGGCCGACGTCGGCCTCCGCATCGATCGGGTGCATCGTTATAACGCGCTGATCAATTACGTCACCCAGTCATCGACGGAGGTCCAGCCGCGCGTGGGCGTCGCTTACATGGTGACCGCTGACGCGCACAACGTCCTGCGCGCCAGCTACGCGCGGTTGTCGGAACAGGTGAACGGCCGCGACTACATCGTCTCATTCGGCACGGCGTCGAATATCACGACGACGACGGTCTACACCGATGCCACGGGCAAGCAGACGACGGTTACGGCGCCGCCGCCGGCGTCGCTGTCGCCATCGGTGCTCTACGCGCCGAATCTCCATCAGCCGTGGCTGCACGAGTTTGTCGTCGGCTTCCGCCATCAATTCCCGCGACAGGTCAGCGTCGACGTCGCCGCGACGCAGCGCATTTATCACGACAACTGGGGCAGGGTCGATGTCAACGGGATCTATCCGTCCGGGGCCGGTCAGCCGTTTGGCGGGTTCGGTCTCGTCAACCCGAACTTCGGAATCATCTACCAGGAGCGGAACAACACCTGGTCGCAGACCGTCGTCACGAACTTCGAGGGCACGATCGCGAAAACCATGTCCAACGGGTTTCAGCTGGTGACGAGCTTCACCCGTCAGTACCAGCATCTCGACGGCACCTGGAACCCGACAGATCCGGCGCGCTTCATCCAGCCGAACGCGTTCCCCGATAACAAAGACCTGTCGCAGCAGCTGTTCGGCAACGGCGAGTCGAACTCGCTGACATCCGGCGGCCAGGAGTCAGGGGCGGCCTACCGCCCGTACGCGCTCCGGATGGCCGGTCAGTACGTCGGACCATGGGGGCTCAACATCGCAGGCAGCTACATCATCGAGGCGGGCGGATGGACCGGCAAGATTATGACGACGATCCCGGCAGCGGATCCGGTATACGGACCTTCGACGGTCAGGCTCGCAAACGGAAGCGTCCAGCCGAATCCGCTGGCCACGACGTTCCGCTTCGCGTGTGCGACCCGCTCGGATTGTCAGACCATCAACGACACCGACCGATTCCTCCAGCTTCACATCGGCCGGGTGTTCAAGATCGTTGGTTCCCAGACCTTCGAACCGGCCCTGAACATCTTCAACGTCTTCAACACGGGCGCGTATCAGCAGTGGAACACTGGCGCGAATGACATCTTCAGCCAGTCGGTTTATCTTGGCGTATTCAACCGGCAGCCGCCGCGGGCGTATCAGTTGACGTTCAAGTATCGGTTCTAGCGCCGGCGGACGTCTCCGATGACCGAGTGGTCGCGCAGCGAGACCACTCGGTCGGCAGCGGTGGTGGCGCCCCCGCACGCATCGAGCGAACACGAGACCAGGGAGCGCTGCCAGGCGGGGGGATGCGTCGAACGCGGCGCCGGCGCGATAACGAAAGAGGTGACGAGATGGAGGGGATGATTGCCAGCCTGTTGAAGGACTTCGAGGTCGGCAAGCTGACACGCCGGGAGCTGATTCAGGCACTGACGATGCTGGCGGCGGCGCCGGCGGCGATGGCCGCGGGGCGTCCGGCGGCCGACAGCGCGCCATGGAAGACGACGTGGCTCGATCACATTTCGTTTTCGGTGGCTGACTACAAGAAGAGCGTCGAGTTCTACACCAGTCTCATGGGATGGGAAGTGCAGAACGACAACGGAAAGACCCAGGCGACGCTGAACATCAACAACATTGGCGGCATCATCATCCGCAATCGCCGGGCCGGGCTGAACCCGCCGCCGCCGCAGCCGGGGCGTGCACCGGTCACCGCGGTCGTCGACCACATCTCGTGGGGAGTGACGCCGTGGGACACGAGTGCAGTCGAAGCGGAGTTGAAGCGCCGTGGTCTGAACCCGCGTCCGGACATGGTCGGCGACAACTTCAAGAGTTTTCACGTCACCGATCCGGACGGCTGGGACTTGCAGATCAGTAACAAAAATTCGAACGCGCGCGGTTGAGCGTCGGTTGACCGTCGATATTTCTTCACATCTGCGGAGGGGCTCCATGTCGCGGATTATTCGTTCGCTCCCAATCAGTGCCTTCGTCGCGGCGTTATTCGTCGCGATGTTCTGGATGCCGGGCGCGGCCCAGCAAGCCACGCGTGTGCCTTCGGAGACGTACGGCGAGCTCCGCTGGCGATTCGTCGGCCCGGAAGGAAACCGCTTCTCGGCCGCCGTGGGTGTGCCAGGCGACCCGCTCGTGTACTACGCGGGCAGCGCATCGGGCGGCATCTTCAAGACCGTCGACGGCGGCGTGCACTGGTCGCCGATCTTTGACGACCAGCAGGTTCAGTCGATCGGATCGCTCGCCGTCGCCGCCTCCGATGCGAATATCGTCTGGGCGGGCACAGGCGAGGCGTGGATTCGCAGCCACATTTCGATTGGTGACGGCATCTATAAGTCGATGGACGCCGGCGCGACGTGGACCCACATGGGCCTCGACAAGACGGGGCGGATCGGGCGTGTGCTGATCGACCCGACGAATCCGCAGATCGTGCTCGCGTGCGCGCTGGGGACCGCGTACGGTCCGCAGCAGGAGCGGGGCGTCTTCCGCACGGCCGACGGCGGTGCGACGTGGCAGCGCACGCTCTTTGTCGACGCCGACACGGGCTGCTCCGACCTTGCGATGAATCCCAAGAATCCTCGGATTCTGTTCGCCGGCATGTGGCAGATCGAG
>JBPYEE010000071.1:0-6173 GCA_051985095.1 Vicinamibacterales bacterium
GGCGGCGTCGAAGATCGGCAGGAGTTCGTCTTCGCGGGCGCCGAACTTCGTCGCCTCACCCGCGAGGTCGACCTGAACCAGCAGATCGAGGCGTCGTCCGGCGTCCGCCGCCGCGTCATCCACTTTCATCAGAAGCGCCGCGCTGTCGATTGACTGAATGCAGTCAAACCGCGCCGCTTTCCTGGCCTTGTTCGACTGCAGATGGCCCACGAGGTGCCAGCGGACATGCGGCTGTGGCACGTCGTCCATCTTTGCGAGCGCCTCCTGCACTCTGTTTTCTCCGAAATCCACCTGTCCGGCGTCGGCGGCGGCGCGAACGACCTCGGCCGGAACGGTCTTCGAAACGGCGACGAGCGTGACGGAGGCGGGATCGCGGCCGGCCCGGCCAGCCGCCCGCGCGATGCGTGCGCGGACGTCGGCCAGCCGAGCGGCGACATCGATCACTTCTTCAATTGCGCGAGCAGCGACTTGGCCGTGACGGCGTTGGGACCCGTCGGCGCGAGTTTCAGGTACGTGTCGAACTCGTTGGCCGCGGCGGTCAGGTTCCCTTCGTTCACCAGCGCCATACCGAGCTGATAGTGCGCTTCGGCGTGGTCCGGCTTCGCGGCGACCACCGCCTCGAACTGCTTCTTGGCGTCGGCAATCTTGCCGGCATTCCACAGAATCACGCCTTGATTGAACATCGCGTCGGGGTTGCCCGTGCCGCCCGCGAGGCCCGGCGCCGAGTCCATCGCCTTCTTGCTCGCCTCGGCGGCGAGGTCGAACTTCCGCTCCGCGTTGTAGACGTTGGCAAGGCCGTTGTACGCGTCGCCATAATCGGGCTTGAGCTCGATCGCCTTTTTATAGGCCTCCTCCGCCTTGTCGTAGTCCTTCTTCTGCGCATACGAGTAGCCGATGTTGTAGTAGCAGTCGAAGCACTTGTCGTTGATCGCCGCCGCGCCCTGGAATTTCGCGATCGCCTCGTCGTGATTGCCGGCGCGGCTGGCGGTGACGCCGTCCTCGAAGAGCTTCTTCATCTCGGTGGCCTTCGCCTGCCCTTCCTTCGATGGCCCGCCGGCACCGAGCACGAGCGCCACTTCGAGCGGACGCGAAATGCTGACGCGGCCGCCCGCTTCGTTCGAGGTGACCTTGTCCTTTTCAGCGGTGACCTTGTAGTCGCCGGGCGGCAGGCCGATCTGGACGAACTCCCCCTTCTTGTTCGATTTCGTTTCGAAATGGCGACTGGTGCCGCTGGCCATATCGATCGTGATGGTGGCGCCGTCGACCGGCTGCCCCTGCGCATCTTTGACGACCCCGCGGACCATTCCAGTCGATTGCGCGGTTGCCGGCGCCGCGATTGCCAGCGCCAGCGCCGCGGTGCACGCCGCCAGCCACATCGCGCGGCCGCTTGCTCGGCGGTTCATGGACTCCTCCTCAACAAATGAGAGCTACCTGACGTGTCCGCATAGTCTACCGCAGAGTGATTTAGCCGGAAAAAAACGCTTCGACCTGCGCCAGCTCGTGCACGACCGGCGCGCAGGGCAGCGAGGCAATGAACCGGTCGCCGTATCCCTTCGTGCGGATGCGCGGGTCGAGGATGGCCAGGACCCCGCGATCCCGTCGGTGGCGGATGAGCCGGCCGAGACCCTGCTGCAGCGCCAGCACGGCGAGCGGCACCTGATACTCGGCAAAGGGATTTCCGCCCTGCGCGCGGATCGCGTCGATGCGGGCCGAGGTAATCGGGTCCGACGGCGACGCGAAGGGCAGCTTGTCGACGATGACGCAGCTCAGGGCGTCGCCGGCGACGTCGACCCCCTGCCAGAAGCTGGAGGTCGCGAAGAGCACCGCATGGGGCGTGGCGCGAAAGTGTTTGAGCAGCTGCGACCGCGGCGCCGCGCCCTGGCTCAGGATGGGATAGTCGAGGGCCAGTTCGGCGATCGCCTGGACCGCCCGCATCGTCGCGTAACTGGTGAAGAGGACGAACGCGCGCCCGCGCGTCCGTTTGAGGATTTCGACGACCTCGCGCCCCGCCGCGACCGCGAACCGGTCCGACCGCGGGTCCGGCATCTGCCGCGGCAGGTACAGAATCGCCTGCCGCGCAAAGTCGAACTCGGACGCCAGACGAAGTTCGTCGGCGTGGCGCAGGCCGAGGCGCGCGCGAATGTACTCGAACGTCCCTTCCACGCTCAACGTGGCCGACGTCAGGACCGTCGTCTTCACGCGATCCACAAGCAGCGCGCGGACGATCGCCGAGACGTCGATCGGCGACGCCCGCAGGAAAATGCCCCGCCCGCGAAACTCGACGAAATAGACGTAGTCAGGCGAGTCGGCGCGCACGAGCAGACGCACCTCATCGATGAGTTCGCGGGCGCGCCGTGCCAGCGCCGCGAGATCCTCTGCGTCGTGCGGCGGCTCCGCCTCCGGTCCGGCGCCGCCGGGGGCGGCCCCCTCGGGCGCGACGAGCGACCCCAGCGCCGACTCGAGGTGGCCGAGGCCGCCGGTCAACGCGGCGGCCGCCTCCAGCGCCGGCTCGATCGTCGTCGGCGACACACGGACACGCTCCTCGGTCGTCATCCGCCGGCCGCGCCGGTGGGCGAAGGCGAGCGCGGTGAAGAAGTCGCGGGCCGCGCCCCGCAGCTCATCGACGACCTTGCGCACGCCCGCCTGCGCCCGCCGATCGCCGCCGGCGATCCCCGTGAGCGTCCGCTCGATGTCGCGCGCGAGCTCTTCGACCCGGTACGTGCTGACGCCGTAGCCGAAGTACTGCGTGGCGATGTCCTCGAGCTGGTGCGCTTCGTCGACGATCGCGCGGTGACACGCCGGGATCACCTCGCCGTACGCATTCTGCCGCACCGCGGCATCCGCGCAGAGCAGATGATGATTGACGATGACGAGGTCGGCGGCGGCGGCGCGCTGCCGCATTTTCGTCACGAAGCAGTCGTCGAAGCGCGGGCACTCCGACCCCAGGCAGGTATCGGCCGTCGCCGAGACTTCGTTCCAGAACGCCAGGTCCTCGGGCAGGTCCTCCAGCTCCGCGCGATCGCCGGTCTCCGTCGACGCCGCCCAGTCGCGGATGATCGGCAGGAACACATCGTGGGCCACTGGCTCCGCCGCCTCCGCCAGTTGATCGAGCTTGTGCAGGCAGAGGTAGTTCGCGCGGCCTTTCATGTACGCCGCGGTGAAGGGCACGCCGAGGGCGTCGCGCAGCGCCGGAATGTCCTTGAAAAAGATTTGCTCCTGGAGGTTCTTCGTCCCCGTCGAGATGAGGACGCGGTCGCGGCTGAGAATCGCCGGCACCAGATACGCCAGCGTTTTGCCCGTTCCGGTGCCCGCTTCCGCGAGGAGCACCCCGCCCCGCTCGAAGGCGCGGGCCACGGCCCCCGCCATCGTCACCTGGCCGGCGCGCGGTTCGAAGTCCGGCATCGCGCGCGCGAGCGGACCGTCGGGCGCGAAGGTCGCGTCGACTACTCCGGATAGAGCGGGAACCTGCGGCACAGCGCCTCGACCTCGGTCCGGACGACGCCGAGGGCGTGATCGTCGTCGGGCGTCTTCAGCGCGCGCGCGATCAACTCGCCCACTGCTTCCATCTCCGCTTCGCGCATCCCGCGTGTGGTGACGGCCGGGGTGCCGATGCGCACGCCGCTGGCGACCATCGGCGGGTTCCGATCGAACGGGATCGCGTTCTTGTTGACGGTGATGCCTGCCTTGCCGAGCGCCGCTTCCGCCGCTTTGCCGGTAATCCCCTTGGAAAACACATCCACGAGCATCAGGTGGTTGTCGGTGCCGCCGCTGACGAGGCGGAAGCCGCTCGCCGCGAGCACGCTGGCGAGCTTCGCCGCGTTGGCCACGATCTGCCGCTGATACAGCGCGAACTCGGGTTCGGCCGCTTCCTTGAGGCACACCGCCTTCGCGGCGATGATGTGCACCAGCGGGCCACCCTGCGTGCCGGGAAAGACGTTCTTGTCGAGCTCCTTGGCATAGGACTCGCGGCACAGGACCATGCCGGCCCGCGGTCCCCGGAGCGTCTTGTGGGTCGTCGTGGTCACGAACTCCGAATACGGAACGGGACTCGGGTGCAGGCCGCCGGCGACGAGGCCGGCGATGTGCGCCATGTCGGTCACCACCGGGGCGCCGACGCGATCGGCCGCCTGCCGGATCCGCGCGAAATCGATCACGCGCGGGTACGCGCTGGCGCCGACCATGATCATCTTCGGCTTGTGCGCGTCGGCCAGGCGTTCGAGCTCGTCGTAGTCGATCCGCTCATCCTCCTTCTTCACCCCATACGGCACGATCGTGTACAGCTTTCCGGAGAAGTTGAGCGGATGCCCGTGCGTGAGATGCCCGCCGTGGGCCAGGTTCATCCCGAGCACGGTGTCGCCCGGCTTCAACAGCGTGAAGTACACCGCCATGTTCGCCTGCGCGCCCGAATGCGGCTGAACGTTGGCGTGATCGGCGCCAAACAGCGCCTGGGCGCGCGCAATCGCCGCGCGTTCGACGACGTCGACGTACTCGCAGCCGCCGTAGTAGCGGCGGCCCGGATAGCCTTCGGCGTACTTGTTCGTGAAGACGGACCCGGCGGCTTCGAGAATCGCACGGCTCACGAAGTTCTCCGAGGCGATGAGCTCGAGACCGTGATTCTGCCGGTGCAGTTCGTGCGTGATCGCGTCGGCGATCTCGGGGTCCGTTTCCTGGAGCGTGCGCCAGAGGGCCGGTGTTGCTTGCGTTGCCATACCTCGCTCGGGGTCGAAAAAAGGCGGCGCGCTACACGCGCTGCCGTTCCGCTTCCGCTATCTGATTGATGCGGCGTTGATGCCGGCCGCCGTCGAACGTCGTCTCCAGCCACAGGGCGAGGATCTCATCGGCGAGCGCGGCGGCCACGATGCGGCCGCCCATCGAGAGGACGTTGGCATCGTTGTGCGCTCGCGAGAGACGTGCCGTGTAGAGGTCGTTGCACAGGGCGGCGCGAACGCCGATGACCTTGTTGGCCGCGATCTGCTCGCCTTGACCGCTGCCGCCGACGACAATGCCGCGATCGGCCCGCCCTTCGGCGACCGCCCGCGCCACCCCGATGCAGATCGGCGGGTAGTCGACCGGGGCGTCGCTGTGGGTGCCGTGATCGTCGACGGCGTGCCCGAACTTCGCGAGGGTTTCTTTGAAATGTTCCTTCAGCGCGAAGCCCGCGTGATCGGCGCCGATGGCGATCCGCACGACACGCGATTGTACTATAGGGGTCTTGGGAACCGTCGTCATCACGGCGCGCGGCGAAGAGCGCCTGCGCGGCGGCCATCCGTGGATTTATCGCGCCGATGTCGCCGATGCGCACGCCTCGCCCGGCGAGATCGTGACCGTGCAGGGGAAGCGCGGCGGGCGTCCGCTCGGTCGCGCGCTCTTCAGCGATCGATCGCAAATCGCGCTCCGGATGCTGACCTACGGCGACCGCCCTGCGGACGCGGCGCTCATCCGCGAGCGCATCGCCGCCGCGATCGGGTTCCGCGCATCGCTGGCGATCGATGCGACCGCGTACCGGCTCGTCCACGGTGAAGCCGATCTGCTGCCCTCCCTCATCATCGATCGGTACGCCGATTACGTCGTCGTCCAGACGCTGTCGCAGGCGATGGACCGGTTGCTGCCGGCCGTGGTCGCCGCCGTGTCGGAACTGATCCGTCCCAGGGGCATCCTGGCGCGAAACGACCCGCGCAGCCGCCAGCTCGAAGGCCTCGAGCAGCGCGTGGAGGTGGTGTCGGGCGAGGTGCCGGAGCGGGTCACCGTGACCGAGAGCGGCCTGCACTACGAGGTCGACCTGCGCCGCGGCCAGAAGACCGGGCTGTTTCTGGACCAGCGCGAGAACCGCGCCGCCGCCGCCCTCTACGCGCGCGGCCGCCTGCTCGATTGCTTCACCTATAACGGCGGCTTCGCCCTGCTGCTCGGCCGACGCGCGACGGAGACGATTGCAATCGATGTGTCCGACGAGGCAGTGGCGCGCGTGCGAGAGAACGCGGCCCGGAACGGCGTCGCCGTGGACGCGCGCGTCGGCAATGTCTTCGACGAGCTCCGGGGATTCGAGCGGCTCGGCGAGCGGTTCGATACGATCGTGCTCGATCCGCCGGCGTTTGCGAAAAACAAGGCGGCGATCATCAACGCGACCGCTGGCTACAAGGAAATCAATCTCCGTGCCCTCAAACTGTTAACGGAAG
>JBPYEE010000072.1:0-9248 GCA_051985095.1 Vicinamibacterales bacterium
AAGATGGGTTACTAACGTACCCCGGAGACATCACGGGCAGATAACGCCTATATGAAGAGCGTTGAAACTATGGCCCCAGAGGTTCGCGCGATGGGATGGGAATAACCCCTACAATTTCGATCACGCATTCGACGTGGGGCGAACAGCCAATTCTCCGTCTGTAATCGCGGTCGCGCGGACGTCGGGAGGCGCAATGCGTTCAGCGTGGCAGGGCTTTTCCGTGCGTTGTCCACCGGGCGTCGTGGGCGCGTTTGTTGTGTTCCTGCTCGCTTGGCCCCGCCGGCGGACCGCCAGGCCGTGAAGCTATCACCGCTGAGCTCTCCGAAGGTCGATCGATCGGTGGAGACTTATCGAGTCACTGATTTTGAGGTTGCGCAGAATGTGCAGCAGGGCAGCCACGGCTGTTTAGAACCTCGAAAGGATTCGGCCGAGCTGTGTTGGCAGAGAGGGTCCTCAACCTCATGCGCGAAGAAAGCAGATGGTTGGGTACGCGCGGTCGGCGATACGGGCTGTCAGCAAGTCGTCTCACGCGTCACGATTCCGCCGACGCGACTACGGTTGATCAAATGGCCGAACGTTCTGTGCCGACAGAGCGTCGAGGATCGAAATCTGGCCAGCGAGATCGTCATCGTGATGGGCCATCGTGAGAATCGTCTTGTCACCAGACAACGACCAGTGGTCCTGGAAATGAAGCTCACGATCAGCAATCTGGAGGCGCGATTCGATCACGAGCACCGACCCGCGCCAGTGAGCCTTGGTGTGTCCAACGCCGTGACCCAACCGATTCGTCGTTTCTGCACCGGTCGTGGTGAAGGTGAACGTCATTCGCTCTTCGCGGTCGTCGGCCGACGTGACCAGAATGTTCTGCGTGATGTGCGGTTCGTCGTGGTTAATCTTGACCAAGATTCGTCGGGGAATCTCGCCATGGAGCGTACTCTTGCCGATATTGAGTAACCACACGCCTGAGAAGTCTGGTCGGGACGGTGATGTGGACATAGCAAGGCCCGCTCATTTTTTGCCCGCTCGCCTGCCCGTCCAGTCGACCTTCATTCGGTCGCTGGCCGCCTTCCGGACTGCCGCTGACATGCGCTGACGGCGACGACCAGGCTGTTCAGCCGTAAGTTGACCCGATCCCCTGGCAACGAGGAACGAAATCGGCAACTCGTCAGGATCGAACGCGTCGCGCAGGTGAGGGAACGATTCGACGAGCAGCCTGGCTTCGTCTATAAGTTCGCGGAACCGCGCTTCCGCACCCTGACGCGCCAGATCGAGGATGTGTGATGAATGTCTGGCCATGTTCAGCCCCCGACAAAAGGCCATCATACTCGACGCACGCCGAGCCGTCGCGATAGACCGTTACTCGTGGTGGCCTCTATCGCCGGGTGCGCGTGCCGCTCGTACCAGGGCGTCCGCGATTGTCTTCATGCCAGCGGCCAGCGTCGATTCAAAGCTGGTGCGAACTTGAGAGGCGTATGCGTCAGCGTTGTCGCCCGACAACATGATGCGCTGAGTGATTCGTGTTCGGCGGTCCGATATCGCGTCGAACCGCCATTCAAACGAAAGGACCGCACCGTGAAGCGGCATCTCGACGATGAACGACCTGTCGGGCTGCACGTTGCGGACACGCCAGCGCAAAGGTTCCCGTCCTGGAAGCAAGGTCGTTCCCCACGCCCCGACCTCGAAAGCGCCATCGAGGTGGAATTGAGCAGGCGGATCGTGCCAGTTCCTCACGTCCGTCCGCCATTTCCACGCGAACGACCGACTGACATCGACATCGACTGAATGCTCAATTTGATAAGCGATGAACTCCATGCCTGACGAACTGCGTTCATGTGTGGGCTCAGCGAAAGCCATGCGGCGTTGTGGACGCCGTGGACAGCGTACCCAGCTGACGACCACCGGTTTCCCGTTCAATAACCTGTTCAATCAGTGCTCGCCGACTGCCGATTCCGCCGAAGCCCAGTGTGGCACGTCTTTACGTCACACGGTGAAGCCGCGCGGCACGCCAAGTGTGTGCACCATACAGCGCCGCGCTGATGTTTGCGCGTCAGTCCGTGGGCGTGCTGATTTGGTCGGTCGCGGCGCTGACGACGCGGTTCGATGGCGACCATTCAGGCGGCCGATGTTCGTCAAGAGCAGTGCCGATGTGCGGTTGCAGTCAACTCTTGCGAAACGACACCCAAGGAGCACGCCATGAGACAAGAGCCGTCTGCCGACACAATTGGGGCCTTGACCCATAATCGGGATACTATGGATCCTCGTGGCGATGTCTCTTTCGTGATGCAGGAGATTGAGTCGATGACTCGCAGACTTCGCGCACAGCTCTGGCAGGTCGCCGTGCTGACACTCGCGGCTGCACCCGTCAGCGGGGCACCGCCGAAGCCCATCGTTGCCCGCACGACGCCCTCCACATGGGCGGATCTGGAGATGAAGGCGGTCAAGGGCCGCCCCGCCCGTCTGGCGTGGTCGGACGACCGCGCGACGCTGTATCTCCAGACAGTCGAGGGAGAGACCCAGCAGACGTTGAGATTCCACCACTACCTGGTGCAGAAGGGCGGGAAGCCGGTCGCCGTCGATGTGCAGCCGAAATGGGTCGAGACGTACTGGAAATGGAAGTCGGCGAAAACCTTCGCCGGGGATCTCGGCCTGCGGATCGACGTGGAGACACGAACGGAAATCCTTGACAACTTGAACGGCATCGCAGCAAACAAGGCAATCTATTTAAGCGACTCGCCCATCGGTGTCTCGGGGCAGGACCTGATGCGGTCCAAACAGTCGGGGGGGACACGCGTCGTCAACCGGCTGATGTTGAAAGGGCATGTCATCGGCGAATTTGTCGACGAGCTGATCGTTCCGGGCTACACCTTCAGCTGGTCTCCGGAAGAACTTCGACTCATCGTCTACCGCGCCCAATCCGGGCGGCTGACGATTATGGACGACAGCGGCCGGACAGAGACCGTCGCGGAGACGAAGGACGTGCTGTTGCCGGCTTGGTCGGATGATGGCGCCGTCATTGCTTATCTCGAGCGCGTGCACGGCTCGCACTTTTCGATTCGCGTCATCGAGGTGGATGGGCAATGAAGAATATCGTCGCGAAATCCTCGGCTGATGCCTCTCAGAGATTTTTTGCGCCGCCCATGAACAGCCAATGCAGGAGACTTCTTCAATGACTGCTGCAACCAACCCACGACCAGGGCGCAACGATCCCTGTCACTGTGGTTCCGGCCGAAAATACAAGCATTGCTGTTTGGAGAAAGATGAGGAACAGGCGGCTGCCGCGCGTGCCAAAGCCGCAGCCGAGGCGGCTGACCGATCTTCCGAGGTCGCAACAAAGCCACCGCCTGCACGAGCGCCGAAACACCAAACGCAGCAGCCATGGAAGGCGACGACATCCCGCGGCTTCGTGCCCCGCACGCGGACGCCGCGCAAGGTCGGGGGCGGCTGAGGGACCGAACGACGCGATTGTGCCTTATCTGATCTGGACTTGTGACTCCACCCTCATCGTTCGGATCCACGTTCGGACACGGACGAATCGGATCGCGGAAATGCGGTCCAGGTTGACGGCGTCAAACACAACACGGTTCGAGGCCGCAGCAGCGCTGTCCCGCCGGGTCATCAATCGCGCTCGAGAGAACGGCGGGATGTAACACCGGGTAGAGAATCTCGCGGGCAGCAGACGCAACGAAGGAGGTCACGCCGAATCGTCCGCCCGATGTCGGTTCACGCTCACACGGAGAGCGTGACATCTTCAGCACGACTTGATGTGCCGAGACGAAATCTGACGGTCCGCAACCCAACTCGAGTTCGGGCCATCACAAGGCGTCCGCCTCTGCGGAAGCCGCGCCAGCGCCAACCAGGAGGCATTGGCGACTCGAACCGTTCGCTAAAAATCAGCGCGGTCGCCGCAGTCATGGTGAAAACGTGTTGCTGCGGCCACGCCGCCGTGAACAGCATCAGTGCCCAGCAAGAGCCGATGCACCAACCGCCATGGCTGATGCCAAACCGGAGAGCATCACGATCTGACGCGGCACCAAATGCGGCGAGGGCAGGTCGAGTGTGGCACCGATTGAGGCAGCGTTGTTTGACCGGTGAACACTGCCATACCGCTGCGAGCAGCAGCGAGCCGGCGGCCAGCAGCCGCCATTGGGATGGCGATAAGGCAAGGACCACCGTGACTGCCAGCAGCGTTCCGCCAACAGCCATCCAGATCACAGCGTAGCCGGCGACGAAGAGCACTACGAGGCGCGTGCGGCTGTGCGTGAAGCTGCGCGAGCGGATATGGCTGACCGGCGAAATCAGAACCGGCGACATCATGGCGGCTAGCATCAGCGCCCACTTCAACATGGCGAGCGCCATCAGTGTCGGTACGTTCACACCGCGAGGCGATGCGAGCAACAGCATCGCCCGAATGTCCGCGGTGTGATGCTTATGCGCCATGACGCCGGGCTCGCACAGCAAGAAGATCCACGCGATCGCACTGATCAGGAGTGCGGCGTTACGGACCTTCTCCCAGTCGTGAGCGTCATACATCGCCGTCAGCTGCCCTGACGATAAATACTGATTCTTCCGACAGTAATGTGAGCCTGCTCCGGAACGGCCTGATGGGGAACAACTGTCACCTGGAGCGAATCGGCATCGAGCGCGTGACTGAGGTGTAGCCTGTCAATGATCTTTGTAATCTCAAGAACGAAATTCAGACCCTGTCCGCCGTGTTTGCCGTCACTTGCACTCGCTCGACGAAGGCCGAACAGCCCCACGCTCCCAGCCAGGAGCTCTGGATGATCGCTCGGCTTTGCGCCCTCCGGGAGGTTGATGTAGACGCTAAGAACCGATGCGTCATGGGTTCCACGAACGTTGTCAAGATGGAGAAAAACCCGATCGGGCACGTTTCGCAGTGAGGCATTGGCAAGGCTCAGCGAGACCTTCCGGCGCACGTCTGGACTGAGTTTGACGGTCGTACGAGCACCCGAACCTGTGATCGGTAGAGCCTCTTGACTGGCGCCGACGAGTTCCACATTTGTGCCTGGGGTCATCGTGGCTGCTTCCTTCTCGCTCGCCGCAACCGTTGCTCCCAACTGACCTAATCTTTCGGTGAGCGCAGTCACGACTGACGGTGGCATCGGCAGGCTGTCATATGTGTAGTTTAACGTGGCGAGGATCATTTGCTGCGGGGTGTACACCCAGGAACTCCCATCAGGCATCGGCATCGCGAAGTCGTGGTCGCCGCTGGCGGCGGGCCCGCCGAGCCAGTTTGGGGTCGTCGGATTCGTGTTGACAGCATTCTCGTTCCACATCGCCCACATGCGGTCGATATTTGCATGGTGCAAATAAAAAATCGGATCGAGTCCCGCCAGGCCCGGATCGCTCATGAGGCCGTAGGTCTGACCATCCGGAGCATTACCTCCAACATACACGTGCACGAGATTGTGCGGATTGTTCTCCAGATTGCCGGAGGTGTCTCCTCCATGCCAAAAACCTGTTTCAGGACCGCCAAACCCGGGAGGCGGGGTATTGGTGTCGTTGCCCACATACAGATCATTCGACAGGCAGTCGTCTGTGACGGGACCGTCAACAAAATTGGGGTCATTCTGGTGCTGCTTGATCACGGCCCTGGTTGGAACAAGAATGGTGCTGCCGTCAAGCCCGTAACGCGCAGTCACGTAAAGCGGGTTGCGAGTGCCGTCCGGGAGAGTCTTTTGCAAGAAAGCCGGAGGAATATTGAACTCCGGGTCCGGACCGAAGTAATTCCAATACGGCAAGGCCCAGGTCGCGGGACCGCCGAGCGTGATCACCGCCGCCCGTATGTGGGCTTCAAACGCAAACAGGTATCCGCGATGCCACGGAAGGAAATACCAGCTCTGGTGTTGGCATTGATCCCAGTATTGGTTCGAGACACTAGCCGAGGGTTGGGGCGTGGTGGGCACGCGGGGGACACCAGGAAGAAATCCCCAACCAGGAAAGCCTTGCTGTGTCACGTACTGGCCGTGCATCGCGGCAAAAAACCACCAACTGGTCGGATCATTTAACTGGCGCCCCTGCATGGCGCCGACGCCATGTGCGTACCACAAAAGATCCGTGTTGGCGAAGGTGCCGCCGTTATTCCACGCGTTGGCCCTCAGATACGCCGACATATCGTTCCCTTCAGTATTGGTTCACTTATCGGAACGCCGTGAAATGAGGCCGCCCAGGACGACCCGGATAGTAGCATGCCTGATTCCCAGCGTTGAACCGTGTCCAACTCCTTTCCGTGAACGGACCAACGTGCGGCGACGCGCGTGCGGGGACGCGGAGAACCGTCCAACCTCTTGACCTCATTGCGCGATGTGCATTCTCGAACAACACGAATACAGAACAACGGCGGTCATGCACAACATCGGTTGTGCGAGCGGGCGCCGGTCCGCGAAGCGCGGTGGTCGAATCGCGTGTCGCCGCGCCAAACGAGTGTCGGCGTTCGACTTCAAGACAATGTCGACCCGCTGTGTCGACTGCAAGCTCACGATGGTCAAATGTTTGGCCGGCTGGCCAAGTTTCTAGCCGCGGCAGGTTTCACCGGCCGCTCAAGCGCTTTCGGTGTAGATTGCAAGTTCGTGCCCGCCAGGCCGACCCACGATAGGGAAGGTGCGGTGACGAGAGGAGTAACGCCATGGACTCCCTGTTCGCGATCGGAACGTTTGGCATCGTGAGCGCGTACGTAATTGAGCTCTTGAAGCAGACGCCTTTTGTTCCGTTTCTGCGCGCTGACACGAAAACGCTGAATCGATGGTTTGGCGTCTTTATCGCGATCGCGGTGTCGCTCGGGGTGAGTGCGCACTATGATGGCGCCTCAGGCTCTCTGCTGATTTCGGGGTTGAACAGCGACGCCCTCATGCATAACGGTCTGCATGCGCTTGCACAATGGAGCGTGCAGCAATTTACGTACGACGCGGCAATCTCGCAGCAGACGACGCTGCAACGCCTGGCCCGCGCGATGGAGCGGTTGGTCATGCTGCCGCCAGAGCCTCACGTTTAATGATGGTGCGAAGTCCGGAACGAAGCTCCGAAGCGGAGTCAACCGACACAGGAGGTGGACAATGGGAACCGTTACCCACGTAGCACTCGTGCCCAGGGGCGTCAAGGTCGACATGTCTGAGGTGACGCAAACCGCTGCGGCACTGTCGATTCAGATTGCACGCGACGTTGCGTCGATTTGGAGCGTCAACGCAACGGTCTCTGCGTTTGCGAACCCCAAGGACGTTCCCGTCGGATTCTGGCCAATCTATATCGAGGATCCGGGCAAACTCCCCGCGGGTGCTGGAGGTGTACATCTGGATCGCAACAACCAGCCGTATGCGCTGATTGAGACCGGCGACAACTGGTCGCTCGATGCGAGTCACGAGTGTCTGGAGATGTTGGTCGACCCGTCCGGGAACCGGACTCAGGCGAATCCTATTCTGCAACAAGCCGTTGCGCTCGGGTATCCCCATCGACAGGTTCAGTATGTCGTGGAGGTCTGCGACCCTGTGGAGGATGCGCAGTACGGATACCAGATCAACGGTGTTCTCGTCTCCGACTTCATCACACCGCAGTTTTACGATCTGGTTACGGTATCCGGTGCGCGGTACGACTTTTCGGGTGGGCTCAGCGGACCTCGTGTTGTCGAGACGAATGGCTACATCTCGTGGCTCGACTCGGTGACCGATGCGGTCATGCAGCTCACGAACTTCATTAATCCAACAACTGGCAAGCTCGAACCGCAGATCGTGAATTTGAGCGACCAGGCGAAGTTCCAACAGATCCTGCGCGAGGAAGGCCTTCGGCCGGCGATCGATCGCGTCACCGTGCACCCGGACTATCGCGCTGGGTTGAAAGAGGAACGCCGCTCGCAAATCGAACGGTTGCGTGCGGCAGTGCGAGAGGCTGCTGAGGCTCGGGCGCGGCGGATGGAGCCAGAACAGATCATCTGAGCTTCGCAGCAGACCAGGGGCGCCTCCAGGCACAGAATCTCTGTCAGGGCCAGGCTTCGGAAAGCAAGTTGAGAACCTGCGGGGCACGTGTGCACCCGGCGACATCGGATCGTTGTCAGGACGCGTCTGCTGCAGGATTCTGAGTCGTGTTGATTGAGCCTCCCGGCGATGGCGCTCGGTTGGTGCCTCTGGTCACAACGTCGCGGCCGAGATCTTCAATTGCGGCAACTGGCTGATGCAGCGAAAAGGCAGCCCACCTTTGTGACGGCGCCGAACGCCGAACGCCGAAGGCGTGCGCGACGCGGTGACAGCGGTCACCATATGCCGTGACATCGCTCTCCACATAAGACAACGTCAACGCGATCGGATTTTCTGTGGCCTGCCGGTATCGTGTGTGCATGACCGTTTGGTAGCGGCCCCTGGGAGGGACCGGATGCACCATGAAATGGGAGGGGCGACCGGGCAGCGGCAACATTGAAGATCGACGCGGAATGCCGAGTGGTGTCGGCATCGCCGGAGTCGGAGGGTTGGGTGGTCTCATTCTTCTGCTCTTGATTTCCGCGCTCACGGGGACCAACCCATTAGATCTCATCAGCCGCGGCTCCGGCGTTCAGCCGACGCAGAGTGTCGGGACCACGGGATTACGCGAAAACGACCGCGAGGCCAAATTCATTTCAGTTGTGCTGGCCGACACCGAAAGTACCTGGAGTGAAATCTTTCGCCAATACGGTCAGACGTACGTCCCGCCGATCCTTGTGCTCTTCGACGAAGCCACGCAATCTGGCTGCGGACTCGGGCGCGCCGAGACCGGCCCCTTTTACTGCCCGGTTGACCGCAAGGTCTACCTCGATCTGTCGTTTTTTCGTGAGCTCGCTGAGCGCTTCGGGGCCCCGGGAGAATTCGCTCAGGCGTACGTCGTGGCGCATGAGGTCGGCCATCACGTTCAGAACCTCATCGGCATTTCCGAGAAGGTCTCAGCCGCTCAGGCGTACGGCGACAAACGCCGGTCAAATGAACTGTCGGTTGCCCTTGAGCTCCAGGCGGACTGCTACGCCGGAATCTGGGGCCACTATGCGAACGAACGTGGTCTGCTCGATCCAGGGGACGCCGAGGCAGGCCTCAATGCTGCCGCCGCAATCGGTGACGACCGGCTTCAACGGATGACTCAGGGCACCGTCGTACCGGAATCGTTCACACACGGCTCGTCAGCCGATCGCGTTCGCTGGTTGCGTCGCGGCCTCGACAGCGGCACACTCGACGCCTGCAATACGTTCAACAGCAATACGACGAACTAGCCTCCTTCAA
>JBPYEE010000073.1:0-3336 GCA_051985095.1 Vicinamibacterales bacterium
ATGAGCGGAAGGTGAACGCGATCCAGAGCGGGCGCTCGTACATTCCCGACGTCCCGACCGCCGAGGTGGCGGCGCTCGTGGCCACGGGCCGGTTGCGGGCGGTTTCCGATTTCGCTGCGGTACGTGCACTCGACACCGTCAACATCTGCGTCCCGACGCCGTTGCGAAAGACGAAGGATCCGGACATGTCATACGTGGTGGCGGCAGTCGAAGCCATCGCGCGCCAGCTGCACGAAGGCATGCTCGTCATCCTCGAATCGACGACCTATCCGGGAACGACCGACGAGCTGGTCAGGCCGTTGCTCGAGGCAGGCGGCCTGCGGTGCGGTATCGACTTTTTCCTCGCCTTCTCGCCAGAACGCGTCGACCCCGGCAATCCGACCTTCAACACGCGCAACGTTCCGAAAGTCGTCGGCGGCGTCACCCCCGAATCGACCGAGCTGGCCGCGGCACTCTACAGCGCCGCCATTCCGCAGATCGTGCCGGTCAGCTCGCCCGCCATCGCCGAGATGGTGAAGCTGCTCGAAAACACGTTTCGCGCGGTCAACATCGGCCTGGTCAACGAGATCGCGCTGATGTGCGATCGACTCGGGCTCGACGTCTGGGAAGTCGTCGACGCGGCTGCAACCAAGCCCTTTGGATTCCTACCGTTCTATCCGGGTCCCGGTCTCGGGGGTCACTGTATCCCCGTCGATCCGTTTTACCTGTCCTGGAAAGCGAGACAGAGCGGATTCGAGTCGCGATTCATCGAGCTGGCGGGACACGTCAACGGCGCGATGCCCCATTTCGTGGTCGACAAGATCGCCGCGGCGCTCAATCAGCACCGCAAGCCGCTCAACGGATCGACCGTGCTGGTCCTCGGCGTGGCCTACAAGCCGGACATCGACGACGTCCGCGAATCGCCAGCGCTCGACGTGCTCGGGTTGCTGCACGAGCGCGGAGCGATTGTCCACTACGTCGATCCGTACGTGCCGGTGGTCAGCAGCCGAATGTGGAGCGGCGGGTTCGAGCTCAAGAGCGACTCGCTCGAGGCAGCCGGCCTCGCGGCCGCTGATTGCGTCGCTATCCTCACCGATCACCGGGCGGTCAATTACCAGCTCGTTTGTGATGCTGCACCGTTGATCGTCGACACCCGCAATGCGATTGCGGGACGCCACGCGCACGTGTTCAAGCTGGGCGCGCCGCCGGCGAGCGCGTCCGTTGTCGTGGGCACCGCCGCATAAGACGATATGGCCCTTCTTTTCTGGTGTGCGGCGGGCTTGATCGCCTACGTGTACGGGGGCTATCCCCTGCTTCTGTGGATCTGGGCCCGACTCCGGCCGCGTCCGATCGTCGTGGCGCACACGGCGCCTGTCGGCGTCACGATCATCATCGCCGTCCGGAACGAGCAGGACCGCCTGTGCGCGCGAATCGACAACCTGCTCCAGCTCGAATATCCCGCTGCCTTGCGCCAGATTGTGATCGTGTCCGATGGCTCGGACGACGGCACCGAGGCGGTGGTGGCCCCCTACGCCGGTCTCATCGATTTCGTGACGACACCGGCTGGCGGCAAGGCCCTGGCGCTCAACGCGGGCGTGGCCCGAGCCCGGTTCGATGTACTCGTCTTCAGCGACGCGCGGCAGCTGTTCGCGCCCGATGCGCTCGTGGAGTTGACGCGTCCGTTGCAGGATCCAGCCGTCGGTGGCGTCACCGGCGAGTTGCTGCTCGACTGCGAGTCGTCGTGGCGCCGCCGGGCGGGACGTCCGCGCCGCCGCGCGCCGCGGCCTGGCGCCTCGGATCGGAGGCGGAGTGACGCGTCGACGATTGCCGACGGCGTGGGCCTCTACTGGCGCTACGAGAAGCTGCTGCGGCGCCTCGAGAGCACTGTCGGTTCGACCCTGGGCGCCACCGGCGCCATTTACGCGGTGCGACGGGCGCTCTGGTCGCCGCTGCCCGCCGACACGATTCTCGATGATGTGCTCGCGCCAATGCGGGCCGTGCTGGCGGGCCACCGAGTGGTCTTTAACCCGAAGGCGCGCGCCTTCGATCGCACGGCGTGCGATGCCGACACCGAAGCACGGCGGAAAATTCGCACGCTCGCCGGGAACTTTCAGATCCTGTGGCTGGAGCCGCGCCTGCTCGATCCGCGCCGCAATCCCGTGTGGCTGCAATACCTCTCTCACAAACTCGGCCGTCTGCTCGTGCCCTATGCGCTCCTCCTGTTGTTCGCGGCCAGTACAGCGTTGGCTGCGCGCCATGGCATCTACCTCGCGGCGCTGATCGCCCAATGCGCGGGGTACGTGCTCGCCGGCTACGGTGCCTGGCTCGAGCTTCGCGTGAAATCGGCGCCATCGACTCCGGCGGCGGGGGCGCTCGGGGGGACCAAGGAGATCGTGAATGCGTGAACGCGTTGATCGGCCGTCACTTGTCGAGCGGGCGGCACGGATCGCCTTCGCGTTTGTCCTGATGAACACCGCGGCGGTCCTGGGACTGGTTTGTGTGCTGTTCCGACGGAAGGTATGGCGGTAAGAGCTCGATCGCGGCGACAGCGACGCGCGACCCCCCCGGTCATTCCGAAGCAGGTTCAGGCGGCGCGCGAGCGACTCGCGTTCGGCTCTGGGCCGCAGACCGTCCCCAGCCGCGGCCTCGTCGAGGCGGCGCTCGCGCAGGAAGTCAGGCCGACGTTCGCAACGGCCGAGTACGCGGAACCGCGTGACTGGGGATACGGCGGCTTGATGGCGTTCACGGCGGTGCTGCTCCTTCGGCCGCAGGACACGTTCCCGGTGCTCAATCCGCTGCACCTGGCGGAATTGTGCGCGATCGTCGGCATGGCGCCGATGATCCTGCACCGGCTGGCACGGCGCCTGCCCGTGTTCCGAATCACGCCGGAGATCGTCGGCCTGATGGTCCTCGGCGCCGTCATGCTCGTGACTGCCCCGTTCTCTGTCTGGCCCGGCGGTGCACTCGACATCGTCATCAACGCGTATCTCAAGATTCTGCTGGTGTTCATCCTGATGATGAACACGCTGACGACGCCGAAACGGATCGACGGGCTGCTCTGGTTGATCGTGCTGTGCTTCGGGTACATCGCCAGCCGCGCGTTTATCGACTACGCACGCGGCGTGCACCTGGTCGAGAACGATCGCCTCTCGGGTCCCGTGGGCGGTCTCTTCGGCAACCCGAATGATCTCGCGTTGAATATGGTGACGTTCGCACCGGCCGCTGCGCTGATGGCCTGGACGCGCGCCTACTCGCGCGGCCGCCGCCTGACCGCCGCTGTCGTGGTCGTCATGATGGCGGGGATCGTGGTGTTGACGAAATCGCGCGGGGGTGCGATCGGTTTGATCGCCGCCCTCG
>JBPYEE010000074.1:0-5598 GCA_051985095.1 Vicinamibacterales bacterium
TGGCCGTCCGTGCGGCGTTCGTCCACGACATCGGCAAGGCGATCGACCGCGAAATGGAGGGGACCCACCTGCAAATCGGGATCGACTTCCTGCGGCGGCACGGCGAGAGCGAACCGGTCGTGATGGCGATGGCGGCCCACCACATGGACATCGACTGGCCGTCGCTCGAGGCGATGATCGTCCAGGCCGCCGACGCCATTTCCGCCGCACGTCCCGGCGCACGCCGCGACATCCTCGAGTCGTACGTCAAGCGGCTCGAGAAGCTCGAAGGCATCGCCGACTCAGTCAAAGGCGTCTCGAAGTCCTTCGCCCTGCAGGCCGGCCGCGAGATCCGCATCATGGTCGAAAGCGAAAAGATCTCGGATGAAGAAGCGGTGTGGCTCTCGAAGGACATCGCACGGCGGATCGAGAACGAGCTGGAATACCCAGGTCAGATCAAGGTCACCGTCATCCGGGAGACTCGCGCGGTCGACTACGCGAAATGACGGTCGGCGACGTCACCGAGCGCGAGCTGATCGCGCGGATTCAGGAACGCCTCGCCCCGCCCCCGGACTGGCTGCTGGTCGGCATCGGCGACGACGCGGCGGTGGTGGAGCCGGAGCGAAACCGCGTGGAGGTCCTGACGGTCGATGCGGTCGTCGACGGCGTCCATTTCGATCGCGCGCTGGTGCCGCCCGAGGCGATCGGGCACCGGGCGCTGGCGGTCAACCTCAGCGATCTGGCGGCCATGGGCGCGGCGCCGCGGCTGGTCCTGCTGTCGATGGCGCTGCCGCCCCCGTTGCCGCTGGCTGACTTCGAGCGGATCGTCACCGCCTTTGCGGCGCTCGCCGCCCGGTACCGCGTCCACGTGGCCGGCGGCAATGTGACGCGCACGCCCGGACCGCTGACGATCGACGTGACGGCCGTCGGCACGGTGAAGCGGCGCCAGGCCCTGACGCGGAGCGGCGCGCGGCCCGGCGACGAGGTCTACGTCAGCGGTCGCATCGGCGCGGCCGCCGCGGGCCTGACGGTGCTGCGCGATCCGGCGGCCCGGTCGCACGACGAAGGGGAGCTGACGGCTGCCTATCTGTTCCCCGAACCACGGGTCCGGCTGGGAACGCTGCTCGCGCGCAACCGCGCGGCGACCGCCTGCCTGGACCTCAGCGACGGCCTGGGCGACGGCGCGCACCAGCTCTCGCGCGCGAGCGGCGTCGGCGTGACGATCGATGCCGCCGCGCTACCCATCGACGCGGAGACGCGCGCGGCGCTGGCCACGCAGGGCGGCGACACGACGGCCGCCGCGATTTCCGGCGGCGACGACTACGAGCTGCTGTTTACCACCCGACCGCGGACGCCGCACCGCCTCCGCGCGGCGATGCGGCACATCGACACGCGCCTGACGCGCATCGGCGTCTGCACCGAACGCCGCGACGTGGTCCTCGCACGCGCCAGCGGTGCGCTCGAGCCGCTGCCGGCCGGCTACGCCCACTTCCAATGATCCATTTGACGAGGCAGTTACTCCGCCGGTGGTTCGATCAGCTGCTGCACATCGACGACACGCCGGAGCGGACGGCGGCGGCGTTCGCGCTCGGCGTCTTCTTCGGGTTCTCGCCGTTTCTCGGCCTCCACACGGTTCTGGCGATCGCGTTCGCGTTTGTGCTGAACCTGAATCGCGTCGCGGTGCTGCTGGGGGTGTACTCGAACCTGCCGTGGATCATCGCGCCCTATTACGCGTTTGTGACGATGGCAGCGGCGCGGGTGACGGGCCACCGGCTACCTCGACATTTTCGATCGCAGGTCGGCGCGCTCTTCGAACTGTCGCTGTTTGACGCCACATTCTGGCATCGCCTGATCACAATTCTGAAACCACTGCTCTTTCCGTACACGGTTGGCGCGCTTTTTGGCGCGGTGGTTCTCGCGATGGCGGCGTATCCGGTCGCGCTGGCGTTCGTGACAAGCCAGCGGCGGATCCATGACATGATCCATCACAAGCATTCATGATCATCGCGAAGTCCCCGTGGCGGAAAGCGCTCGTGGCGGCGATCGCGGCCTTCTGTTTCGCCTCCTGGTACGAGGTGACGGCGCTCGACTCGCGGTACGCGGCGCGGCAGGCGACGCGCCGCGAGACGATCGCGGTGCCGATCCCGGGCGCCCGCGTGGCGTTCAGCGCCACGGCGTACTGCAAGGGGCTGGTGACGACGTCGGGCGTCACCGCGCAGACGGGCGTGGCCGCGGCGGACCCGGAACTGCTCCCCGTCGGATCGGTGATCCAGGTGGATTCGCTGCCCCAGCGATACAACGGGATTTACACGATCCTCGACACCGGGCCGAGCGTCCAGGGACGGCAGATCGACGTGTACATGTGGAGCTGCAATGAAGCGCTGGCGTTCGGCCGGCGGCCGATCCACATCGACGTGCTGCGACTCGGCTGGAGTCCGCGTGCCACGACGCCGAGCGTCCTCGACCGCCTCTTCAGGAAGCCGGAACCGGCGCCGCTTCCTGTCCGTCCTCTGCCCCAGGCGGTGCGGTCGCCGGGCTCGGACTCGTAGACTTGTATTGCAGTTCGAACAGCTTGAAGTAGATCCCCCGCCGGGCGAGCAGCTGCTGGTGCGTGCCTGATTCGCGCAGCCGGCCCTTGTGCAGAACCAGGATGTTGTCCATGTCCTGGATGGTCGACAGCCGGTGCGCGACGGCGATGGTTGTGCGCCCCGCCATCAGCACGCGCAGCGCGTCGCGAATGATGAGCTCGGTTTCGGTGTCGACGCTGGAGGTGGCTTCGTCCAGGATCAGCACGCGCGGGTCGAACGCGAGCGCACGCGCAAACGAGAGCAGCTGCTTCTGGCCGACCGAGAGCGTCGATCCGCGCTCCACCACCGCGCTGTCGTAGCCGTTCGCCATCCGCTCGATGAACGGGTGCGCGTGCACCGCTTCGGCCGCCCGCCGGATCCGGGCGTCGTCAATGTCCGCATTGCCGAGCCGGATGTTGTCAGCCACCGTGCCCGAGAACAAATGAACGTCCTGCAGCACGAGACTGAAGAGGCGCCGCAGCACCGCCAGATCGAGGTCGCGGATATCGATGCCGTCGACGGTGATGCGGCCGCGTGTCACGTCGTAGAACCGCAGCAGCAGATTGATGAGGGTGGTCTTGCCCGAACCGGTGGCGCCGACGATGCCGATGCGTTGTCCCGGTCTGACCTCGAAAGAGACGTCCTGCAGGACGAAATCGTCGGCGTTGTAGGCGAACCAGACGTGCTCGAACGCGATGTGGCCGGCGAGCGGCGCGGGGCGGACGGCTGGATGCGCCGGACTCTCGATCTCGACCGGTTCGTCGAGCAGCCGGAAAATCCGCTCGGAGGACGCCATGGCCGACTGCATCACGTTGAACTTGTCCGACATGTCGCTGATCGGCCGAAAGAAGCGCTGTGAATACTGGAGAAACGCCACGAGCGCGCCGAGCGTCAGCGCGCTCTGGATCACGCGCCCGCCCCCGTACCAGATGATCAGCGCCGAGGCGAGGCTGCTGATGGCCTCAATCGCCGGATAGAACACCGCATAGTAGAAGACCGACTGCAGATTCGCGTCGCGGTGCCGGGCATCGATGTCGTCGAAGCGCGCGAAATTGATCGGCTCACGACGGAACAGCTGCACCGTCGCCATGCCGGTGATGTTTTCCTGCAGAAACGCATTGATCCGCGCGATCAGGCCGCGCACGACGCGATACGACTCCCGCACGTTCCGGCGGAACCACTGGGTGACGAAGACGATGAGCGGCAGCACCGAGAACGCCACGATGGCCAGGCGCCAGTTCATCCAGACCATGACCGCCATGATCCCGACCAGCGTGAAGACATCGCCGAAAATCGTGATCACGCCGGCCGTGAACAGGTCGTTCAGCGCATCGACGTCAGAGGTGACGCGCGTCATCAGGCGCCCCACCGGATTGCGATCGTAGTAGCGCAAATCCAACCGCTGCAGGTGCGAGTAGATTGCGGTTCGCAGATCGAACATGACGCGCTGTCCGGTGAGCTGCAGCGTCCAGGTCTGCACGTAGTCGGCCGTAAAGGCGATGCAGAGGACGGCCAGGTACAGGAGCGCGAGCTCGGTCAGCGCGTCCAGGCGGCCGGCCGCAATGTAACGGTCAATCGCGATCTTCATCAGATACGGCTGCGCGAGCGACGCGGAGGAGCCGGCGACGATGGCCAGGAGCGCAATCGCGACGCTCGACCCGTACGGGCGCAGGTACTGCAGCAGGCGCCGCATCAACCGGGCGTCGTAGGCCTTCCCCAGCACCTCGTCGTCGTGGAGCGCCATGCCACTTGATCATAATCGAGGGGCGCGCTAGACTCATGTGGTCATTCGACAGGAGAAAGCGCGTGCGCGACGCGAAGTCGGAAATCCTGCAGGGCACCCTCGACATGATGGTGCTGCAAACGCTCGACGCCATGGGTCCGCTGCACGGATACGGGATCGCGCGGCGGATCGAGCACATCAGCGAAGATGCCCTGCAGCTCAATCAGGGGACGATCTACGCCGCCCTGCTGCGGTTGCAGCAGCGCCGGTGGATCGCCGCCAGCTGGGGCGTCTCGGACAACAACCGCCGGGCCAAGTTCTATGCGATCACCAAAACGGGCCGGAAGCAGCTCGCGTCGGAAACCGAGAACTGGGAGCGGATCGCCGGCGTGATCGGACGGCTGCTGCGCCTGGCGGAGCGGTGACGTGCTGACCCGACTGGTCGTCTTCGCGTCACGCGTCGCGAGCCTGTTCCGGTCCAGGCGCCTCGACGACGACTTCGCCCGCGAGGTCGCCACCCACCTCGACATGCTGGCCGACGAGCACGCGCGCCGCGGGCTGCCGCCCGACGCGGCCCGGCGGGCGGCGCGGCTCGCCTTTGGCGGTGCGGCGCAGGTGATCGAACACCAGCGCGAGCAGCGCGGCCTCCCGTTCCTGGAAACGACGCGGCAGGATCTGCGGTTCGCCTGCCGGACGCTGCACAAAAGCGCCGGGTTCACGATCGTCGTGGTGCTCACGCTCGCCATCGGGATCGCGGCGGCGACCTCGATGTTCACGGTCGTGCGCGCCGTCCTGCTCCGTCCGCTGCCATTCACCGAGCCCGATCGCCTGGTCGAGATTTCGGAAACCAACCCGCTGAAAGGCTGGACGCACACCGTCGCCGCACCGGCCAATGTCGCGGACTGGCGCGCCCGCAACGCCGTGTTCACCGATATCGCCGTGTACAACGGCGTCGACGATCGCGGCGCGAACCAGTTCGAACAGGCGCTCGCCGGCGACGGCGACCCGGCGCCGGTGTCCGGGGTCAGGGCAACCGGCAACCTCTTCGACGTGCTCGGCGTCAAGCCATTCATCGGCCGGACATTCACGTGGCAGGAGTCCTTCATCGGCAACGACCGCGTGCTCGTGCTCGCCTACGGCACCTGGCAGCGGCTCTTTGGCGGTGATCCCGGCGTCATCGGCCGCGAAGTCCGCCTGAGCGGCCAACCGATGACGATCGTCGGCGTGATGCCGCGCGACTTTTTCTTTCCGAACCGGACGGCACAGTTCTGGGTGCCGATAGGCGTCACTGCCGACGCGTTCGTGGCGCTGCGGCGGCCTCACTTCATG
>JBPYEE010000075.1:0-12977 GCA_051985095.1 Vicinamibacterales bacterium
ATCACGCTGACGGCGCCAACGACGCCGCCAGGCGCGGGAATTCCGGCGGTGTTCACGATCGCGCCGGGCACGCTGCCGGCGGGCGACTCGATCCGCGACGTCTCGATCAACTGGGGAGACGGGTCCGCCCCGCAGGATTTGGGCGCTCTCACCGGCAGCACGACCATCTCGCATGTATACACGGCGGCCGGGACGTACGTGGTCACCGCGACGGTGACCGATTCGGGGGGCAACATGAGCACGTCGTCGACGTCTGTGACCGTCATCTCGACGGCCACTCCGACGGTCGCGGTTACGCTCCAGTCGCTCTCGCCGACCTCAGGACACCCGGCGACGGCCACGTTCCAAATCCAAGTGACTGCGCCGACGGGCGTTGGCATCGTGGACGCCACCATTAACTGGGGCGACGGGTCCTCTTCAGACCTCGGTGGCCTGAGCGGGACCATCACCCTGCAGCACACCTACAGCGGTGCGGGACAGTTCTCTGTCACCGTGACGGTGAAAGACACGTTGGGTCGCACAACGACCGGGTCCACCTCGGTCACGATCTCCTAACCGGACTGCCGAGAGCCGCGCGGCGCGGCTCTCGGCGGTCCGCTCACGCTCAAGTCGTGCAAAGCGGACAAGACAATTAGTCGACGACCGTCGACGGGTGCACGAGTGGGTCCGGCTTTCTCGAACCGGCGCTGCGGAGACTGCGTCGGGTCGCACGGATGGAGGCCCGCCCCCGGCGACCGTCAATTCGGCTGGCCCTGTCGCCACACCGTAGAGCGGCGGCGAAATCACATCTTGACTGCGTGAGGCCGCTCGCAACGATCCGCTGGAGCATCGCCGCGGTGACGGCGCTCCGCCGCGTCACCGTCTCTTCTGCACCGGCAAGGCGCGCGTCGGACGTCGCGGGCATCACGCGCTTCGCGACGGTCGATCGCCGCGACCTGGCTCTGTCGGCGACGCTTTGCCGCGTCGGGCACAGGTTCAACGGTTCGGGAGAGAAATGGTTCGCAGGAGATCGATCAGGCCCAGGCCCTTCACGGTCGGACAGGCGGGCCCGATGTCATCGATGTACCAGCGCAGGTCGGAGCGGCCGCAGCGGCCGCAAGAGAAACCAGCAGAGGCCGGCGGATCAGCCGATCCGGCATGCCGACGACACGTCGCAATGGATCTTCATCGCCGACCGAACAGACGCCTCGCCCGGCATCGCGAACGACCAGCGGCACGCGCTGTGAAAGCGATCGGGTGCCCACCGCGCTGACCGAGGCGCTGTTCGTGAGGCGCTGCACGAATTCGCACGAGCCGAGGGCACGTCTGCGTGCGTGGGGATCTCGAGTTCGTCGTCGGGGTCAGTGTGTCCCGGTTGGGCCTGTCGATACGACCAGCTACCAGTCGCTGTACTTGGTTCCGTCCAGCGCGGAACCATCCGATCCGCTCTTGACGTCGTACACACCCGCCTCGGCGGTCGGATTGTTCGGGTCGGGCTCGGCAGGAACCGTCTGCCAGGTGCTGTTGCTCCGGGTCAGGGGGTCGTCGGGAATCGCGCGGAGGTAGTGTTCGCTGACGAGGGCGTCGAGCGTCGACGGATACTGCCCCTTGTCGGCGTAGTACTGATCAATTGCGTCCCGCAATCGAAAGAGATCCTCTTTCAGCACGGCTTCCCGCGAATGTGTGACGCTGTTCTGATACTGCGTCATTCCCATCGTCGCGAGGATCACGATGAGCGACAGGACGATGAGCAGCTCGATGAGCGTGAAGCCGGACTCGACGCGATGTCGCGCCCACAATCGGCACACGTAGTCACGACTGCGCATCTACCAGTCCCGGTACTTCGTGCCGTCGAGCGCCTTGCCCTCGAAGGTAGTGTAGACATCGAACACGTCCTGTCCGCCCCACCGCGTGGCGTCAGGCTTGTCCTGATAGGAACGCATCCCCCAGTCGGTGCTGCGCGTCATCGGATCGACGGGGATGTGACGCAGAAACTTCAGCTTGCGTCCGGTCGCGTCGTTCGCCGCCGCCACGCCGTCGACGAGCGTCTGGAGATCGGGCGGATAGTTGTCGCTGCCGACTTTCAAGTTGAGTGACGCGATCTGCCCTATGTCGGCGGCGTCCTTGTACTTGTCGATTGCTGTCCGCATCTCGCGCAGCGCCCGGTGAAGCTCCACCTCGCGCGTCCGCTGCGCGGTGACCTGCGCGAGCGGCATGATCGCCGAGGCGAGGATCATGATGATCGTCGCGACGATGATGATTTCAACGAAGGTGTACCCGCGGTCGGTGGACCGTCGAACGCAGGACGGAACCCTGAACACTCGCAATCGGGACGCCCGAACCCGGAACCTCATATTGATCTTTCTGCTACTGCACATTGATCGTGACCGGATTGAACCGCAGGCCCATCGCCGTGCCGCCCGGGCCGGTCGCCGCGCCGCTCATCGTCAGCGTAATGCCCCCGGGCGCAATCGCGTCGAACAGAACGGCCGCGACCAGGCCGGTGCCCGAGGCGCCGGTTGAATCAGTGGCGCGCGAAATGGTGATATCGATCCGGTTACCGGTCACCTGCTGCGTGAACGTCGTGTCGACGCCCCCTTGGCGCAGGAAGCTGCCTTCGTTGACGCTGCGGACGCGCAGCTTGGTCGGATCGAAGGTCAGGGTCAGCGTCACCGTCGAAATGCGCGTCGCGTCGGTGATCGAGATCGGCACCGTGTACGGCCCGCCGCCGACCCGGAACGTCGGGCCCGGAGGCGAGATGATGATCTGGGCCGCGCCGATCCCTGGCGACTGCGTGGGTGGCGGCGCCGCCGCGTCCGGCGTCGTCGGTGCCGGCGCGGATGGTTGCGTCGCCGGTGGTTGCGCCGCGGCAGGGGGCGCCGTTGGCTCAGGCGGCGTACCGACTACGACATTGGGCGGCGGCGGACCCGATGGTTGCGCCGGCGGCAGCACCGTTCCGGGAACGGCCGTCGATCCGGGTGGCACGACGAGCTGGGTGCCGCCGGGCCCCGGCACGGTCGAGGGTGGCGCGTTCGTGCCTGCGACCGACGCGCCCGTCGCGCCCGCCGGGGCCCCCGGCGCGGCCGGCGCCGCCTCGGCGGCCGGCGGCGGCACGATGAGCGGGGGCGGCCCGCCGACGCCGAGGTTCTGCTGCGAGCCGATGTAGATCGGCTTCAGATCGTCTTCGACGATCTCGTGCGTCCGCACGATGTGCGGCGTCAGGAGGATCACGATATCGGTCTGGGTGCTTTCGATGTCGTTGCCGGACAGCAGCTGCCGAAACACCGGCAGGTTGATGAGTCCGATGAAGCCGTTAACGGCCGTGGTCTCATTCTGTTGAACGAGACCGGCCAACAGGTTCGATTCGCCATCGCGCAGCCGGAGCCGCGTCGTCACCTCGCGATTCTGAAACGAGGGGACCGTCACGCCGGCGACCGACTGAGGCGCGCCGAGGGCGCTGTCCTGGATATGCACGTCCATCCGAATGTCGCCTTCGAGCGTGACGGTCGGCGTCATGTCGAGAATCACGCCGACGTCTCGGTACTGGTAGGAGCTCAGCGGGTTGACGCCGGCGCCCCCGGTGGCGAGGGGCGTGTAACTGGTTGAAATCACCGGAATCTGATTGCCGAGCGCCAGCGACAGCTTGGTCCCCTCGGCACCACGCAGCTGCGGCTTGGCCAGCACGCGGGTGTGGCTGTCGGACTCCAGAAAACGGACGAGCGCGGTCGGGACGGCGAGATAGAAGTCGGTCGTTGTAAAGCCGCGCGAGATGGTGTTCAGGTTGAACGGCGGGGGCGGCAGCACGGCGGTGGGCGCCGTCGACCGGCCAGTGTTGGTCGTGGTCGTGCCGCCGGGGGTCGGGATCGTCACCCCGGTACTCCCCGTCGCTCCCGTCGCCCCGGGCACACCGATGGTCGTCGCGGTCGGCGAGACTTCCGGCGAGAAGATGGCGCCAACCGCGTAGTCCGACAGGTTCAACCCGTACTGCTTCGATCGATTGCGATCGACTTCGAGGATCTCCACATCGACGACGATCTCGGCGCGTGGCTTGTCGTTCTGCTGGATGATCCGCTCGATGATCTGAACGACTGGCACCGTCGCGCGCACCGTGATGGTGTTGGTCGTCTTGTTCGCGACGATTCCAGGCTGCACGGGCAGTCCGGGCAGCCGGACGATGGTGCTCAGGATCTGCGTCAGTTCCGTCGCGTCCGCATGTGACAGGTAGAAGGTCCGCACGACCTGTTCGTCGTACTGCGCGTGCTTCGGCGCGGTGTCCTGAAAAACGAAGATCGATCGCTCGTTCACGACCTTGTACGACAGCCCGTTCATGGTCATGATCTCGTTCAGCGCCTGCTCGAGCGTGGCGCCGTCGAGCTGCACCGTGATCGCCCGATCGACCACTTCGCGGTCGTACGTGATGTTGATGCCGGTCGTGCCCGCGATCGAGGCGAGGACGTCCTTGAGGCTGGCGTTCGTGAACCGGATGAGCGGCAGCGGCGTCGTCAGGTTGATGAGCGCCGGCGGCTGCGACGCGGCGCGCGCGCGTTCGCGCAGCTGCTCGATCTCCGGCCGCGGTCGCGACGCTTCCACGCGCTGGCGAATCACCCGATCCAGTTCGGCGACCTTCGCCGTCGCCGATCGGTTCGTGGGGTCGTACTCGACGGCCTGGCGGTATTCGCCCAGGGCTGCTTCCAGCTGATCACGCTGCTCGAACTCGCGCGCCCGGTCGAGATGCGCCCGCGACGCGGCGAGCATCGCGCGCTCCAGGGCAATCTTGTAGTTCGGGTTGTTCGGCGCCGCCTGCACCGCGCGGCGATACGCGACGACGGCTGCGTCGGGGTTGCCGGCTGCCGTCGCTGATTCGCCCTGGCGGAAGGCTTTCCCCGCCGCGCATCCGGCCGCCAGGAGCGCGCCGGCCACCACGAGCCACTTGCCCTTCGCAATGTGCAGCATCATGATCCTGATATTCGAATCGTTTGACGACCGCGGCCGTCGAGATACGCCATCTCAATCGATTCCACGCCGATTCGCAAGATGCGATAACGCCCGGCGACCGTCTGCCCTTCTGCGGCGTACATCGGCGGCCCCACGCCGTCGGTCAGAATCGCAATCTTCTGCCCCTGCCCGCGATCGAACACCCCGATACACTTCAGCGAGATCGGCGGCGGCGGCGCGGGCGCCGGCGGACCCGTCGAGACGCGCGGCGGTGCCGCAACCGCCGTCCGATCCGGCGGGGGTGGCGGCGCCGCCTTCTCCTTGAACCGGAACAGATTACGTTCGGCGCGGTCGGGCTGCTGCCGTTGCCCGTCGAGCGCCTCCAGGTGCACGTCGGGCGCGCCGGTCGTCACCGCGGGCGGTTCGCGCCCGGCCGGCGCCGCGGGCCGTCTCGTCCCCTGCGAGTTCGACGTCCGGGCCGGAACGGCAGACGTCTGCGTCCACGCCCGGTAGCCGACGACGGCCAGCACGACCAGCAGCGCGCCGAGCAGCACCTGCTGGCGCCGGTCAGTTGCCATTGGTCCCCGCCCGGAAGTACGTCGACATGTCGATGGCCAGCACGAGCGGTTTGGCTGGATCGCTTTGCGACAGCGTGACCTCGTCGATGATCACGAATTCGGGCGCGCTTTCGAGCTCGAAGATGAAGCGGCGCAACCCCTCGTAGTCGCCCTCGAGCATCACGTGGATCGCCAGGCGCTCGAGCCCCGTTTTCGTCGCGTTCGTCTCGTCCACTTCCGTCCGCCGCTGCATGAAGCGGACGCCCGCCTTCTTGGCGAGCTGCGGGATCGTCGCCGCAGTGAGGTGGCGTGCGGACGGGAAGTCCGACGGCAGCACCTTGTCGTAGAAGGTCGCAAGCTCCTGATCCGCCCGCGTGGTACCGGTGACGAGCGCGCGCGCCGCGGCGAAATCGCCCTCCGCCGCGCGCAACGCCGCCGTCGCCTGCTGTGCGCGCGCCGCGGCGCCCCGCGATTTGACGCCGAGCGGGTACACCACGAACGCGTAGACGCCCGCGTTGGCCGCGACCGCGAGGATCAGCGGAACGATGACCGGACGCTTTTCGGCGAGGATGCGTTTCCAGAGGCTCACGGCTGTCCCGACGCTCCACCACCCGACGCAGTTGTCCGCGTCGGGACGTAATTGGTTTCGATCTGCGCGTCGAACTGGCCCTGGTCGTTCGGATGTTCCTCGTGCGACAGCACACGCGCGAACGCGCCCGTCTTCTCCAGGTTCTCGAGGAAGATGTTTACGTCTTCGACGTCGCGTGCGACGACGTTGATCTGCAGCACGATATTGCGGTCGCGGTCGACTTTTGGACGCACCGCCACGATGCGGACTTCATCGGGAAGCGTCGTCTCGAACCGGTTGAACAGTTCGGTCCAGGAGAACGTGCGTCGATCGATGAGCTCGTTGGCGAGCCGCGCTTCCGATGACTTCGCCTCGATCTTGTGTGGATCGATGCTGGCGCGCAGGCGCGTCGCCTGGCGCCGGAGGTCTGCCGCGCGGGCCTCGTCGCGCGACGCCTGCGTGGCGAGCCGTGTGTCGCTGCGCGAGTACTGCAGGACGCCCGTGACATTGATGGCAGTCGCGGCGACGACGACGAGCGCCGCGAGCAGCAAATACAGATGAACGGCGCGCTCGTTGTAAAACGGCCGCGTCGCGAGGTTGGTGCGTATCATCGATCAGGCCTTCACTTCGGCGCGGTCGCGCAGCAGCAGCCCGACCAGCGGCGCGAGCCTCTCGAGCAACGACGGCGCCGCGGCGATGCGATCGGTCAGCGCGGCGGCGCTCCGCGGATCGATCGGTGTCACCACCGTCTGCAGCCGCTGTTCGAGCTCGTGCCGGATCTGATCGAGGTCCCCGTTGCCAGGGCCCGCCACGACGACGCGCGTGAAGCCGCCGCCGCCGAGCCGATCCTCGTAGTACATCGCCGACTGATGGACGAGATCGGCGAGGGTCCCTTCCGCGTCCGCGGTGCGGTTTCGGAAGAAGATGATGTGCTCCCCGCGGACGATCGCGATCGACGCGGAGTCAGCCGACACGCTGACGAGCAGCCAGTCGTCGGCCGACGCGTCCGGCGGCGACCCGGCAAGGACCGCGTTCACGACGTTGAACGTCGCCAGGTCGACGATGCCGGCGTGGGCCCCGGCGTCGGCGCAGAGCGCTTCGTACTCCTCGATCACGCTCCGGCGGCAGAGCGCGACCAGGAAGTCGTGGCCCTCGGGCGCGGTCGCGCCCGGACTGAACGACACCAGCGCCTCTTCGATCGGAAACGGCGCCGTCTTGCGCACCTGCCACCGAATCAGCTGCTCCAGATCCTGCGGGCGCGAGGGGACTTTTTCGAAGCGGAGGAGCGAGACCTTCGCGACGACATCGGGGATGATCAAGCCCACGCGCCGCGGCCGGCCCATGCGGTCGAGCACGCGGTTGAGCGTGCCGGCCACGACCGCGCGGTTGTGCGTGTTCAGGGCGGTTAGCGACGGCACGAGCGCACCGGCGGGCATCGGCTCGAACGCGTGGGTACTCACGACCGGCTGACTGCCGCGCCAGTCCAGACTCGCAGCGGCGATCCCGTTGGCCGCCATGTCGACGGCAACGGGCGGCGCCGCGGGCTGGTGAAGAGGCGCGAAAAGAGTCATTCGACGAAGGTCACTTTGTTGATTTCACGCAGTGTCGTGTTCCCCGAGAGTACCCGGTCGACAGCCGATTCGCGCAGGAACCGCATCCCCTCCTCACGCGCCGCCTTCTTGATCTCGGTCGTCGGCTTCCGCGCCAGAATCATTTCACGAATGCGGTCGCTCAAATCGAGGAGCTCGCAGATGGCCATCCGGCCCTTGTAGCCAGTGCCGCCGCACTCGATGCAGCCGAGCCCTTCATAGAACACGTGGGTATGGTCGAGTGTCCGGTCGAGGCCCGATTCCTCCAGCAGCTCGCGGGTCACCTTCGCCGGCCGCTTGCAGTGATGGCAGATCGTCCGGACCAGACGCTGCGCGAGCACGCAATTGAGCGCCGACACGAACTGGTAGGCCTCGACGCCCATGTTGAGGAAGCGGCCGAGCACGTCCAGCACGTTGTTCGCATGGACGGTCGTGAACACCAGGTGCCCGGTCAGCGCGGAGTTGATCGCAATCTGCGCCGTTTCGGTGTCACGAATCTCGCCGACCATGATCTTGTCGGGATCGTGGCGCAGAATCGACCGGAGACCCCGCGCGAAGGTCAGCCCCTTCTTCTCATTGATTGGGATCTGCGTGATGCCCCGCAGCTGGTATTCGACCGGATCCTCGATCGTGACGATCTTGTCCTCGACCGATTTGATCTCCGACAGCGCCGCGTAGAGCGTCGTCGTCTTGCCGCTGCCCGTGGGCCCCGTCACGAGGACCATCCCGTAGGGCTCCCGGATGTACTTCCGGAATCGGCGCAGTTCGTCCTCGGGAAAGCCCAGAATGTCGAGGCGGAGCTCGGTGAACTGCTCGCTGATCGATTCCTTGTCGAGGATGCGGATGACCGCGTCCTCGCCGTGAACGCTCGGCATCACCGACACGCGGAAGTCGATCGTCTTGCCAGGCATCCGCATCTTGAAGCGTCCGTCCTGCGGGACGCGCTTCTCCGCGATGTCGAGCTCGGCCATGACCTTGATGCGCGAAATGATCGAGCTGTGGAACTGTTTGGCGATCGGCCGCATGGCCGGCTGCAGCACGCCGTCGATCCGGTACTTGACGTGGACGGCATCGTCCTGCGTCTCGATGTGGATGTCGCTCGCCCGGCGCTGGATGGCCGTATAGATGGTTGAATCAACGAGCCGGATGATCGGGCTGGCGTCGCTCGTGAGCTTTTCAACGGTCAGCGCGTCGTCGCCGCTCTCGTCTTCCTTCAGGATCTGAAGCTGGAAGCTCTCGGTCGCCTCTTCGAGGACGCGCTGTGAGCTCTCGCTCTTCTTCAGGATCGACTCGATCGCCGACTTGGGCCCGACGGCGACCTTGATCGGGGTCGACAGGAGCACGCCGAGTTCGTCGATCATCGGGAGGTCGGTCGGGTCGGAGACGACGATCTCGAGCGTCTTGCCGACGCGGCGATGCGGGACGAACCCGTACCGGAGCATCAAGTCCGCCGGAATCGATCGGAACAGATCCTGGTCGATCCGAAACGTGTCCATGTCCACGAAGTCGACGTGGTAGCGCTCGGCGAGCCGCCGCGCCTGATCGAGTTCCGCGCGCTGCTCGTCGACGCCGAGTTCGGTGTGCAGATCGGGGTTCTGAATCATCGTCATCTGTGTCAGCCGCTGACTACAGAGCTCAGCTGGAAGAGCGGCATGTACAACGCAAGCAGCAGGCCTGCGATGACGGCGCCCATGATCACCAGCATGACCGGTTCGACCAGTGTCACGAACCGCTCCATGTGGGTGGCGATTTCTTCATCGTAGAAGTCAGCCACCGTGTTCAGCATTTCCTGCAGCGCGCCGGTCGACTCCCCCACTTCCGCCATCTTCACGGCGACGTCGGGAAAGACGCCACGCGCTTCGAGGGCGCGTGTAAACGACTCGCCTTCCCGGACCCGGGTGCTGACGATGTCGAGCTGGCGCGCCATGTACTGGTTGCCGACCGATTGTGCGGCGATGTCGAGCGCGTTGACCAGGGGGAGGCCACCGCCGAGCAGCGTGGCCAGTGTGCGCGCCATCTGGGAAGTGGCAAACTTCCCGGCCACGTCGCCGAGCACCGGAACGCGCAGCATCAGAGCGTCGAAGCGCGCTTGCTGGCCGGGGCGTCGCACCCACGCGAGCACCGCGACGACGGCGACGACGAGCACGCCGATGATCACCGGGAATTGCTCGCGCAGAAACGCCGATCCACCCACGATGAAGCGCGTCACCAGCGGCAGCTCGGCGCCAAAGCTGTTGTAGAAATCGGAAAAGGCCGGCACGACCTTCAACACGATGAATGACACCAGCGTCAGCGAGAGGGCGATCAACATCGCCGGATAGACCAGCGCCGAGACGGTCTTGCGCTTTATCGTCGCGATAACCTTCGTGTACTCGACATACCGGCGGAGCACCGCGTCGAGGTTGCCGCTGCGCTCCCCGGCCAGCAGCGACGCCGTGTACACGCGCGGGAACAGATCGCCCTGGGCAACGAACGCATCGGACAGCGCCGAGCCCGCCCGCACGCGCTCGTACACGTCCTCGAGGACGCGCCGGAGCGTCGGCGACGTGACGCGTCCCTTGAGGAGGTCCAGCGACTGGACCAGGGGCATACCCGCCCGCAGGAGCGTGGCGAGCTCCTGATTGAAGATCAGGAACTCGCGGGTGCTGACCGCGTGGCGCTGCGGCAGGTGCAGCGAGATGCCGCCGATGGCGCCTCTGCGGTGCAGCGCCAGTACGAAGAGGCCCTTCTCTTCGAGCTCCTGCCGCAGACGGGCTTCGCTCTCGGCAACATACACGCCTTCAACGATTTCGCCGTTAGGCGAGGCCAGCCGGCACCGAAATTCCACGATAGTGGATTGTATCAACCTTTACCGCGCGCCCTCGATCCTTAGACCGCGCGGACACGGGAAAGGCTGGGGCGCGCGCAGGACGTCAGCGGCCGACGAGCTTCAGGATATCGGCGACGTACTTCTGCGTTTCAGGGTAAGGCGGGATCCCGCCGAAGCGTCTCACGGCGGCCTCGCCGGCGTTGTACGCGGCGAGGGCGAGCGGCAGCTCGAACTGATCGAGCAGCGACTTCAGGTACTTGATCCCCGCTTCGAGATTCGATTGCGGCTCGTAAGGATTGGCCACCGCGTACTGGCGCGCGGTGTCGGGCATCAGCTGCATGAGACCCATCGCCCCTTTTCGCGAGCGGGCGCGCTCGTGGTACCCCGATTCGACATGGACGACCGCGCGCACGAGCTGTGCCGGCACGCCTTCACGCGCGGCGAGCGTGTCGATCATCGCCTCGTAGCGGGGATCGGCCGGCGGGCCAGCCACGCCAATCGCGGGGCGCGCCGCCGACACGGGGGGCGGAGTGTCTTCGGGATAGGGCACTTCGTCAGGGGTGATGCGGGCGACGGCCGTGGCCTCGATGCTCATTTCGCCACCAGCGCGCAGCGACAACACGAGCATATCGCCCTCCACGCGGTGCGACTTGACCGACATCTCGCGGCCCGTCGTGAAAAAGACCAGCTCGGCGCGCGCCGTAGACGCACAGCACAGAAGTGCGGCACAGGCGGTGCCGAGGACACGTATCATCTCTGATCAATATACGCGTGAAAGACCCGGATGCCCAGCTCGCGCGGATCTCGAGACGCCGATGCGTTCAGCAGCGCCGGTACAAACGTCTTGTCGACCGCGATGCGCAGCTCCGCCATATCCCCGCCGCCGAGTTGTGCTGCCGGGAGCGGGACCTTGTGCAGCTCCTCCTGGCCGGGCCGGAGCGTGAACTCGTTCACGACCTGACCGCCCAGGCTGATCTGCACCCGCTGCGACTCGTGAAAGACGCTCCCGGGATTGTCGACGACGAGATAGAAGACGCAATCCTTCTTGGGATTCTTGAAGGCGAGCGTCGCTTCTTTCTTGGTCCACTGCCACTCGACCGTGGCGTTGTGTTCAGCCTGCTCCGCGGGGTGCCAGCCGTCCTTGAAGACGGTGTAGATGTTTTCGGTCTGCGGTTGAAGCTGAAGCCGGGCGACCTTGTAGGCGTGCTGACCGACGTCCTCGCCCGAGAGCGTCAGCCGCTTCTGCGTCTGTGTCGAATACAGCGCGAGCTGGACCGACGCCTCGCCGACATACGGGTAGATTGGGATGAACTCGGTGCGCGTGTATTCGATCGTCTGCCCCGGTTTCCACTGGGTCGTCGGTGTCGGCGGGTTGTGGTCGAAATTGAAGATCATCTCTTCATCGCTGTCGACGACGTGCACCATCACCCGGTAGTCCTGCGTGAAATGCGCATCATTGGCGACGACGAAGCGATACGTCACGTCAATCGGACTGCCGAGCGGCGCTTTGTCGAACGAAAGCTTCGCCGACGGCGTCGCAAACGGCGGCGTATCCGGTTCCTTGTGGCGGCACGCGCCCGCAGCCGCGAGCGGCACTGCGCACGCAACGACGAACCAGGCAAACCGGTGACGCACACCCGATGGACGCATGAGTGAAATGGCGGAGTTAAAGGATTATACTCCACGCACACATGGCAGCTGAAGCACTCGGGCTCGTCGAGACGCGCGGCCTCATCGGATCGGTTGAGGCGGCCGACGCGATGGTCAAGGCCGCGAACGTCACGCTGGTGGGCAAAGAGTACATCGGCGCCGGCTACGTGACCGTGATGGTTCGCGGCGACGTCGGCGCCGTGAAAGCAGCGACCGACGCCGGCGCCGCGGCGGCGCGTCGCGTCGGCGAACTGGTCTCGGTTCACGTGATCCCGCGCCCGCACAGCGAGGTCGAGAGGATTCTCCCGAAGGGCACCTAGCCGTTTCCTCACCATGTCGGAGGCAGCTGTTTCATCCCAGACCGATCGCGACCTCGCGTCGATTGCGGAAGCGCGCGCCCTGGCCCGACGTGCGAAGCAGGCCTGGCTCGAGCTGGCCGAATTCGATCAACCGCGCATCGACGCGATTGTCGACGAAATGGCGGCCGCCGCGACGGCCCAGGCGGAAGCCTTTGCACGCGCCGCCGTCGACGAGACCGGGTACGGCGTCGTCGAAGACAAGATTCAAAAAAACCTGTTCAGCTCGCAGAAGGTCTACGCGTTCATCCGGCCGATGAAGACCGTCGGCGTCATTGCGCGACACGAGGATCGACAGGTGGTCGACATCGCCGAGCCGTTCGGCGTCGTCGCCGCGGTCATTCCGTCGACAAACCCAACCTCGACGGCCATATACAAGATTCTGATCGCCATCAAGGCCCGCTGCTCGATCGTCCTCAGTCCGCATCCGGCGGCCGTCAAGTGCATCACGCGCGTCGCAGAAGCCATGGAAGGGGCCGCGCGGCGCGCCGGGGCACCTGCCGGTGCGATCAACTGGATGACGATTGTGACCCT
>JBPYEE010000076.1:0-3889 GCA_051985095.1 Vicinamibacterales bacterium
GCCGCTCAGAACCGGGTTACGAGGCAGCCATCCAGGTTCATTTGAAGTGGCACACCAGTTACGCGACGCGAAGGCATGGCGTGAAGCCGCCACCGACACTGGTGAATCGTACGATCTCGTCGTTGTAGGCGGGGGCATCAGCGGCCTCGCCTCAGCGTATTTCTTTCGAGAGGCGGTCGGACGTCAGGCGAGGATTCTCGTGCTCGACAACCACGATGATTTCGGCGGCCACGCCAAGCGAAACGAGTTTCGACACGCCGATCGAACGCTGCTGTTAAACGGCGGCACGCTGAACATCGAAGGTCCCGGCCAATACAGCCCGCAGGCCATGGGGCTGTTGCGTGCCGTTGGGATTGACATCGATCGGTTCGAGCGGGAAACCGCGAACGATCGGGCGATCTACGCGCGCCTCGGTCTGCACAACGGTGTCTGGTTCAACAAAGAGCGCTTCGGCACCGATCGGCTCGTCGTCGGCACGCCTGGCGCCGGGGGGCGCGGCCAAGCGAATGCGATGACGTGGTCGGCATTCCTCGCGAATACGCCGCTCGCCGACCAGGCGAAACGCGACATCGAGCGTATCGAGAGCCGCGAGCAGCCCGATTACATGCCCGGCGTTTCGTCAGACGAGAAGAAACAGCGGCTCATTCACATGAGCTATCAGGATTTTCTCCTTAACGTCGCGAAGGTGCACGCCGACGCCGTGTGGTTCTATCAGACCCGCAGCGATGGCCTGTTTCTGATGCACATTGATGCCTTGCCGGCGTATTACGCCTGGAACATGAACTATCCGGGATTCCAGGGGATGCATCTGGATCCGACGCCGCCCGAGGTGCTGATCAACGAGCCGGGTGGACAACACGGCCGCGAAAACCAGTCGCGCGCGAACGCCGCCGGCCGTGCCATCCACTTCCCGGATGGGAACGCCACGATCGCGCGCCTGCTCGTCCGCTCCCTCGTGCCGAACGCGATTGGCGGCTCGACGCAGGAGGATGTCGTCACGGCACGAGCGGACTACGCGCAACTGGATCGAGACTCGTCGCCGATCCGCATCAGGCTGAACAGCATCGTCGTCAACGTTCAGCATGCCGGCGATCCGCGGTCGGCGCGTGAGGTCCTCGTGACGTACGTGAAGGGCGGGAAGACGCTGCGTGTTCGCGGGTCACACTGCGTGTTGGCTTGTTGGAACTCTGTGATTCCGTACCTGTGCCCTGAGTTGCCCGCCGCCCAGCGCGAAGCGCTGGCGTACGGGATCAAGGCGCCGATTGTCTATACGAGCGTGCTCGTTCGAAACTGGGCCGCGTTTCAGAAGCTTGGCGTGGCGAATATCACGGCGCCCGGCGGCTACCACTCGAGCGTCCAGCTGCCGGAACCCGTCACGATTGGCCAGTACCGATGTTCGCAGACGCCCGAAGAGCCAACGGTGCTGCATTTGGTTCGCACGCCCTGCGCGCCCGGCAAACCCCGGAAGGAACAACATCGCCTCGGCCGCGCTGAATTGTTGGCAACCACGTTCGAGCAGTTCGAACGCGAGATCAGAAGCCAGCTCGGGCGAACGCTGGCGGAGGGTGGATTCGATCCGGCCCGCGAAATCGAAGCGATCACGGTGAATCGCTGGCCGCACGGCTACACGTACAACTACAACACGCTGTTCGATCCGGTGGAATGGTGTCTGTCGTCGCCAGACGATCGCGCCTGTATCGTGGGTCGTAAGCAGTTTGGCCGGATTTCGATCGCCAACGCCGACGCG
The DNA here is from genome assembly GCA_051985095.1 of Vicinamibacterales bacterium. GTDB lineage: Bacteria > Acidobacteriota > Vicinamibacteria > Vicinamibacterales > CAVVIG01 > Gp6-AA45. The sequence continues at coordinate 1,748 of JBPYEE010000076.1, forward strand.
GCCGGTAGCTCCCACACGGACGCGGCGATTGATATGGCCTACCGCGCGGTTGGCGAAGTCATCGAATCGCGGACGCAGCAGTACCTGTCACATCTCAAACGGGCCACGACCTGAACCGTTGCTATTTCAGAATGCCGATGTATGGATGCACACGACCGCAATCTGGGAATGGATCAGCCGATCACTCGTCGCGACTTTCTCAACGGCGTCGCCCTCGGCGTCGTGGGATCGGTCCTCGCGCCGGAGCTCGTGCGCGCGGCTCAGCAGGAGTTTGCGCCGGAGCGCGCACCTGACTACTACCCGCCTACGCGCGTTGGTATGCGTGGCAGCCATCCGGGGTCGTTCGAGGTGGCGCACCAGCTGCGTGATGGCCGTCGATGGGATCTGTCTGGCGCCATCAACACGGGCGAGACCTACGATCTCGTGATCGTCGGCGGCGGGCTGAGCGGCCTGTCGGCCGCATACTTTTTCCTCAGCGATGTCGGCCGAAGCGCGAAGGTCCTGGTTCTGGACAACCACGATGACTTCGGCGGCCATGCCAAACGAAACGAATTCGTTCACAACGGACGCCTCCTCGCGTTGAACGGGGGCACGCTGAACATCGAGTCGTGGGGCCGGTACAACGAACACGCCCGACGTGTCATCACCGACATCGGGATCGACATCGATCGGTTTGTGTCCGCAAATCTGACGAACCGGTCGTTGTACCGTTCACTCGGTCTGAACGGCCAGGCCACCTTCTTCGACAAGGAAACCTGGGGGAGCGACACCCTCGTGATTCGGTCGAGGGACGGCAGCCGCGGCGAAACGCCACCGCAAGCGGCAGGGGGCGGTCGGGGGCGCGGCGCCTATTCCGCGCAGGATCTGGTCCGAACGCCGCTGTCGGCCCAGGCCCAGCGGGACATGGTGCGTCTCTACAGCGGCCCCCACCCGGATTACCTGCCGGGTCTGTCGTCAGCGGAGAAGAAAGTCCGGCTCGCGAAAATGAGTTACGAGGACTTCTTGTTGAACCTCGTCAAGGTCGACAAGCAAGTCCTGTGGTTTTTCCACAATCAAGGAGCCGGCAACTTTTGTGTGGGTGTCGACTGCTTCCCGGCGCTGTTCGCGTGGCAGGAAGGGCTGCCGGGTTTCTCGGGGATGGACCTGGAGCCGAGCCCGAATGGGTTGCTCGCCGATCTGCCCGGCGGCCACCACGGCCGGCAAATTGGTCCAGGCGGCGGGCCGACGGTCCATTTTCCCGACGGGAACGCGACGATTGCGCGTCTTCTCGTCCGATGGCTGATTCCCGATGCGGTGCCAGGCCGTTCGATGGAAGACGTCGGGGCGGCCCACCTGAACTACGGCTTCCTGGATCGCGCAGGTCAGCCCGCTCGGGTCCGCCTGAACAGCACGGTCGTGCACGTCAAGCACGATGGCGACGTCTCCCACGCGCGGGAGGTGGTCACGAGTTACGTCCGCGGCGGAAAGACGTACCAGGTGCGGTCTCGCGCGGTCGTCATGGCGTGCTGGAACATGTTCATTCCGTACCTCGTGCCGGATCTGCCCGCGGCTCAGAAGGAAGCCCTGGCCTTCGGCGTCAAGGGCCCGCTGGTGTACACGAGCGTCGCCGTCAGGCAATGGAAAGCGTTCGAGAAGCTCGGCGTGACGGGTGTCAGCGCCCCGACGATGTATCACACGGGCGTTGATTTGCCGGAGGCAGTGAGCCTGGGCGAGCTGCATCATCCGCAGCGCCCTGAGGAACCGATCGTGCTCCACATGGTCCGGTATCCGATGTCACCAGGCAAGCCTCGCAAAGAACAACATCGGATCGGTCGCGCCGACTTGCTGAGCACGACGTTTGAAACCTTCGAACGCAAGATTCGCGACCAGCTCGGTCGCACGGTGGGTCCGGGCGGCTTCGATCCGGCGAGCGACATCATTGCGATTGCCGTCAACCGATGGCCGCACGGGTACGCGTATACCTACAACCCGCTGTACGACCCGATGGAATGGGTGTACACGGCAACCAATGATCGGCCGTGCGTCAAGGCGCGGCAACCGTTTGGGCTCGTCACCATCGCGAATTCCGATGCCGCCGCGAGTCCGCACACCGACGCGGCGATGCTGGAAGCCCACCGGGCCATTCAGGAAGTGCTGCAGCGG
>JBPYEE010000077.1:0-4586 GCA_051985095.1 Vicinamibacterales bacterium
CTGAACGCCCGTCGCCGTTGAAGTCGGAAATCGCGCGCCGGACTGGCGGGAACACCTCAATGGCACCGACATCGCATAGCGTGCTTTGCGGCCGCGGAGTCCCAAGCTGGTCGATCGCCAGGGTACATGGGGCTTTGTCGACAGCCGCGCTGAGCCAGTGCGGCGCCTGATAGTCTGTGAAGCTCGAGTAGTTCAGTGGCGGCAGATCGACATTCTTTTCGGCAGCGGCCCTGAGCGCATATTGCGCAGAAGCATTGCCCTTTTCTGCGGCGCTGCGAAGCACTCGGGACGCTTCGGGCGACTCCTGAGCCTCAATAGAGTTCATCGCGCCGAAAAGGAACGAGATTACAAGCGAGGCAAACGACAACGTCACGAATTTCCGCATTATCTCAGGTAGTCCTTGAAGAGTTTCTTGGCTTCATCATCAGCAACTGCAAATCCAAGAAGCTCAGCACCCGCACCATTTACCTTCCACGTATTGATTCCGATGACCTCGCCGGACTCTGTCAGCAGTGGGCCGCCACGCACAGTATGTTGAGTCTGACGCTCACACTTGGGATCGAAAAATCCATCCCAATCGGATTTGACGGTCCAGTTCCGAAGGGCACGTGGGTCAGGCGCGCAAAGGAGGAACAAAAAGACTCATCGCGTGTTCGCCTGAGATGGCAACGATTTCGTGCCGGCGTCAAAGGTTTGCGAAACGTGCAGTCAGCCTGCCGACACACGCAACGATGGAAAATGCACATCCTGCAGCATCACCCAGGACGCACGAGAAGAAGCAGCTACTGAACAAAGGAGGTCGCGGATTGCAGATTGATGCCGCGACCAATCCAGGAAATAGTTGTGTCGGCTGTTCGCTTACCAGCTCTTCCGCTCTTCTTCCGGATACGTGCTTCGGGTCGTTTGGTTTATTGACGGGGGCGAACGTTGTTCGATGCGCACAGTCGACGCGCGTTCTGCGGTGCAGAACCGCGGCGTTCGGCGAGGGAGGTACCGGGCCGGCCGCGAAAACAAACGCCGTGGCGACCAGCGGGACCGAGTCTACCAAAATCGGATCAAACTCGTGCGAGACACAAACGCTTCGGTGAACCTCTAGTGCCTCGGTGAAAGGGCAGAGGGTGGCACACTCTGCCACAGGTGCTACTAAAATAGGAGGACCGTGACCCAGTGCCGACTCGCAACATCAGCTTGACGCCCGAGCAGGACGCTTTCGTCGAGAAGGTCGTGCAGGCCGGTGAGTACCAAAATGCCAGCGAAGCTGTCAGAGACGCTCTGCGAACGCTCCAACAGCGGCGCCGCGAGGGCGGTCCCTTCTCAGTCACCGCACGTTGAGATCGAAGCACATCTGGATGTGACAGGCCGTCGGCCATCGCGCATTTGATGAGTTCTTGCGACTGCGAGCGGTACGGGACAGCAATCGCCGTTCCGCCACGCCATCGCGATTCGATATCCCCGTTTTGAGTGACGTCTCGAACCGAGAGATCGCAGTGAGCGAGGCTGGTCGACGCGAATTGCATAAATCTGGTAATCGACCAAATTGAGAATTGAGAATAACATCGCAAACTCTGACCCGGCCTGAAGACTGACTCACGACTACCCGTCAGTCGCTCACGACCGGCGGTCATTCTTTCCAGCGCTTCCGAGACGCAGGCTTGTCGGGAAAGTGGTAGCGCCTGGGGTCTTCTTCTTGCCCGGGCATGGGTGCCCTGGTTGACCTAGTCGAGGCCGTCATCGGTCGTCGGCTGACGCCCGGTCAGTGTGGCGGGCATCGCGGATCGAACAGCTCGGCGCCGTGCCGGCACCGATTGCTTAAACCACCGGTCAGCACGTTGATTGGTTGCACCCACTCAGCATTCGCGTGAGCGACTCTTCGCGACTCGATTGGTAGTGCGTGTTGCCATCTGACCAGGGTGGCCTTGCATCCGACATCATGGCTCGCATCACGCTCGCCGCTCTCGGCACCCGAAGTCATACGGACAACAAGATCATCGGCACAGCTGCGTGACCTGGTTGTAAACGCTATGTTACTGCTTCCGATTTCATACGTTGTTCCGTTCCTCCCCGTCATCTTGTCGGCAGTCCGGACTCCGTTCCATCGATAGTGGGTCCTGCTCCGCCAAATGAGGTGTCGGGAAGGTCAAGAACGAGGCCCCTTCCATGGCGTGAACGGTGGCGGTACATAACGAGAAAGCCGACCAACCCTGTCATCTTGTATGCGTTCCCTCGCCGACCCCTGCGATCGCGGGGGACTGTGTTTTGCATGAAGGGGCGTGGCTCGAACCACCGCTAATCGAAGCGACGGAAGGAGAACGGACAAGATGCGTGTTGCAGACTTCGTGATTACTGCTGCAGTGATTGGAGGATTGTCGGGCACTGCGCTCGCACAGCCGCCATCCAATGCTCCCGCCGGGTACTCAGGGCCCGAAACCGAAGGCCACTGGTTCGCGTCGGGGTATTTGGGGTCGAACTTCGGCGGTCCGAGTGCGAACGTCCAGACAAACCTCAACGTCAGCAACGTCGGGAGTGGAAGCTCAGCCAGCATCAACTTTGGCGGCGAAATTGGTTACGTGTGGTCCGGCGCATACGGCGCTGAATTCATGGCCAACTATGCCCCGAATTTCGAGATCGGTAATGTGTTGCTCGCACAGCGACCGGGCGTCGCCACGTATATGGCGAATGCGATCGCAGCGGTGCCGATCAGCATCGGAAATACCCGATTCCGTCCATTCGTGTCAGGCGGCATCGGTGCCGTGCAAGTGCGGTCAACCATTTTTGTCGCCGTACCGTCGGCGACGGCCCCGAGCGGCACCGCTCTGGCCACCGAGTCGGACAACGGGTCGCAATTTGGCTGGGATCTTGGCGGGGGCGTCATGATTTTCAACGGCCCATGGGGTTTGCGCGGCGATGTGAGGTATATCAAGGCGACAACCCAGAACACTCTGACCGACACGACTATTCGCGGCATATTCTTGCAGGAGACCCTTTCAGGCCTCTCGTTCTGGAACGCGAACTTCGGCGTCGTCTTTCGCTGGTGATACGTCGGCAGCGCGCCACAGGTGACCGACGCTGCGCAAGCGGCGAGTTAGGCGGCAGCGTCGGTGCGCTGTGCCGTTGCCAGAACACAAGGTCGACCCTTGTGACGGCGTCGACGTGAATGCTGTTCCGTCGGAGCGCGCCGAACCCACCACTGCCCGTACTGATCACGTGTCGGCGAATGGCAAGTCCGACGTCTGAGGGCCTTCTCACCCGGGACCGACGCGACATCGCGCCGCGTATTCGAAGCGTTCATGTGCAACATACGCGAGTACGCTCCACGGACCCCATCATGATCTCTTCGAGCGTCATGCGCCTCGAACGTGACCGCCTGCCTTGACGCAATCCATCGAAGCGGTGGCCACGCACGCGGACTTTTGGAAGAAGTATTCCGTGCCGTCGCTCGATACGATAAAACCGAATCTCTTGTCCCTCAGATGTTTGACCGTCCCGCGCTTCGTCGTCATTGTCGCCTCGTCGATCATTTGACCGCCGGTTCGAGCTCCTCACCCGGCAGAGCGAGAGCCGCCATTGAGGTCCGATTCCACAGGGTCGCGACGTACTTCGGTGCGTCGATGTCGGACCGGATTTCGAGCGTCGGAATTTCCTGGCAAACCTCGGGCCGATCATCGCTACGCTGGCGCCCGCCGCCGACAATTCCGTGAGCTGTTGGATGGGCTTCGCTCCGTGGCCGTGAGAATCTGAAGCGAGGAATTCGTGCCTGTGCGTTGCCCACCGGCCGGTAAACCATCGAGCGACCGTCTCAAGAATCTGGTCGCCAGTCCCAGCCCAATGCCAGAGCGTCTCGGTAGCCAGCAACCAGCAGGCATTACGCGTTCAGACCGGCTAAAACGTCAAGCCGCAGATGTTGGTTGACCATCAGTGGTGCGTCGATGATCGCGTGGTGCCCCGCAGGAGGCCACCCTGCGCGCGACTCGATTGCCTGAGCGACTGGATTCGAGGACATGAGATCTGCCGCATTCGTCGGTGCCGTCAAGGGCTCGGCTCGTCACCAGGGCAGATTGACGTCCCGTGTTTATCCGCCGACCTCGTCGTCAGTGTCGATCGAAGTTCGAGGTTGAACAGACGCCATGGAAACCCCGGCTTCCATGGCGTCAACTGAGGGCTGCGGAAGGTTAACGGCGCGTCAATCACGCTCCCTGGTCCGTGATACCTCGTTAACCGAGGCAGGATACGGTTTGCCGTGCATCACCCCGGCCCAGAGTACTCTGTTGAATTGACCCGGAGGCACCTGATCCGCGTCAGAAAAATCGAACCCGGCGGTGACAGCAGCCCAGTACGCCGCGTCGTGTTGTGGCACGATTCTCGGCCCAGCGGCAAACCTCACGTCGCCGCGGGCTCCGGCGAAGACTTCCATGGTCGTCGCCAAAATGGTGGAGGCTTCCGCCGCGAACGTCCATTTGCCGGAAGAATGGATATCGAACACGGCCGTCATCGGCCGCTGGAACGCCGTGTTCAGGTTGATGTGCTCGGTGCCGAAGAGATCCTCGATCGTACGCAGCACGTTGACCTGGCTGTAATGGGTGTGGACG